>JANNDB010000622.1:0-5871 GCA_031387285.1 Betaproteobacteria bacterium
CCCTCCAGGTTCACCAGCCGCCGGATCCGCTGGGGCCGCGTGCCGCCATACGTCATCACGACGTTGCCACCCATGCTGTGCCCTACCAGATCCACCGGTCGCTCCGGCGCATAGTGGTCCAGCAGCAACTCCAGGTCGGCCAGGTAGTCTGGATACCAGTAGTTGTCGACGGGTGCGCTGGTGGTGAGGCCATAACCGCGCCAGTCCGGCGCGATGACCATGCGGCCTTGCATGAATTCGTCGCTGAGGGCGTCCACCACAAACTGGTAGGAGGCGGCAACGTCCATCCATCCATGCACCATGACCAGGGGCGCCAGCTGCGCGCTGGGTGTTCCCCAGATTCTGGCGTGGTAATTGACGTTGCGTATCTGGATGAATTCGCTGCGCGAGGCTCTTTTGACTTGGTACATTAGGGCCATGATACGGAGGCGAGACGGGCTGTGCAGTCAACTCAATGACAGGGCAGTGGCCTGTATGGCAGTGCTGCGCATGGGCGCGGTGGCGATCCCGGTGGCGAACTGAAGGAGAAAGGGGATGGCGCACCGCGAGCATGTATCCGAGACGCCCGCAACCCGGTGGCTGCGCGAACACGGCGTGGCCTTTCGCGAACATGTCTACGAATACGTAGAGCATGGTGGCGCCCAGCACAGCGCGAGCGAACTGGGGGTCGATCCATTTTCCGTGGTCAAGACACTCGTGATGCAGAATGAAAAGGCCCAGCCTCTGTTGGTCCTGATGCACGGCAATCGCACGGTCAGCACCAAGAACCTGGCGCGCCAGATTGGCGCCAAATCGGTCGAGCCGTGCAAGCCGGAGGTGGCAAACCGGCACAGCGGCTACCTGGTGGGCGGCACTTCGCCCTTTGCCACCCGAAGAGAGATGCCGGTCTACTACGAGCAATCCATCGGCGGTTTGCCCGTGATTTTCATCAACGGTGGCCGGCGCGGATTCCTCGTGGAACTCGATCCCCGCGTGGCGATTGCCCACTTGCTTGCCCGGCCGGTGCAGTGCGCACTGGCAGAATGAGTTGTACGGCGACCCGACACCGTACCGGAGACAAACCATGCAAGCCTTCTATCCCCTGCTGTCCGCTTTGGCGGCGTATGCCGTCGGGTCCTTGTCCTTTGCGGTGCTGGTCAGCCGCGTGATGGGACTGAACGATCCCCGAACTTACGGAAGCAAGAATCCGGGCGCCACCAACGTGCTGCGCTCGGGCAGCAAGCCGGCGGCCGTGCTGACCCTGGCGCTCGATGCCGCCAAGGGGTGGCTGCCGGTGGCGCTGGTGGCGTGGTACGGCAAACCCTACGGGATGGAGGAGGGCAGCATGGCGCTGGTCGGACTGGCCGCCTTTCTGGGTCACCTGTTCCCGCTCTTTTTCCGCTTTCAGGGGGGCAAGGGGGTTGCGACCGCACTCGGGGTGTTGATGGGCGTGAACTGGATGCTTGGCCTGGCCACCGTCGCGACCTGGCTCATCATCGCCTGGTTCTTTCGCTACTCATCGCTGGCCTCGCTGGTGGCAGCGGTTTTTGCCCCGGTGTATTACCTGTTTGGCGATGGCCTGGCCTGGTACAGCGAAAAAAGCCTGGCCCTGATGCTGGTGGTAATGGGACTGCTGCTGGCGTGGCGCCACGCGCCGAATATCGGCCGGCTGGCCAAAGGGACGGAGTCGCGGCTGGGCAGCAGGAAAGCCTGACGGACGCGCCCACGGCGGGCATGTCCTGAGCTGCCTCAGGGCTGCTGCGCTGCGTAGGAGCCGAGTTGCAGTACCAGATGGTGGTTAAGACGAATGCGCACCAGTGACGCCGCGAGTGCCGAGCGTATCTGCGGGTTGCCCTGTGCCGTGCGATGCAGTCGTGGTTGCGGCAACAGACTGCCAGCGTCGTTGAGCACGATGGCGACGTGCGGGTGGTTGACCTTGCGGCTGCGCCGCATCACCACCGCAATGTCGCCATCGTCGAGACGTACATAGGTGCCCGGCGGGCACAGGCCGACGGTTCGCACCAGGGCATCGATCACCTCGTCCCGCTGCGCCGGGACTTCGCCCATGATGGTGCGCACCGAGTCGGTGGCGCTGCGCCCCGAGCGGAACTTGCGCGGGCTGATCATGGCGGCATAACGGTCAACAACGCGCACAATGCGCGCCAGCCGCTGTGCCGGTGGCAGGGAGCGCAACGGTGCAAGGGTGGCAGGTTCGGCGTGGTGGGTCCCCACCGTTTCGAGCCAGAGGGCATCCACGATGCCGATATTGGTCAGCATCAGGGTGCCGTTCACGGCGTGGGCGCGAATGGCGTCCTGCTGCTGCTGGTCGGGCCGCTCCTGCTGGCCTGCGAGCAAGTCCTGCAAAGCCGTCATGGCAATATTCATGGTGAGCGTGGCGTGCACGAGGCTGTCGCGCTCGCTGGGGGCGAGGTCCAGCTCTACCGCGATCAGGTGGCTCAGCACTGCGCAGACCAGCGCGTGCGAAGCGCTGTAACCGACGGGTGAATTGGACGCAAGCTGGAACAGCAGGTACAGGCCCACGTCGGCATCACGCTGCAGCAGGGCCTGCATCCAGCGGTCGTACTGGTGCACGCGTTTTTCGAATTCCTGCACGCTGTCCGGATTGCCAAGGATGATGCCAAGGCCGGCTTCCAGATCCGCCCACATGCTCAGCAGATCCTCGTATTCACTCTCGTTGCGGACGTCCACGTCAATAGCGCTTTTCGAGCACCATCTGTTCGTTGGTGCGGGTCATCTGGAATCGGGTCAGGTAGCTGTTGCCCAGCAACACGTAGGGTAGAGCGACGGGGGTGACGATGGCATCGATGTCGTAGACCTCCACATCATTCAGGCGCACGGAGGACAGGCTGATCTTCCAGCCGCGCACCACACCGTTGGCGGTGCCCACCTGCACGACCTGTCCCTGCCGGTACAGCAGGCCAATGCGGTCGGCGTCGACGATGCTCAGCCCGATGGTGGTGGCCCCGGTATCGACCAGAAACTGCACAACGCGGGAATTGATGGTGCCCGGCGTCACAAAGTGGCCGGCGCTGTCGGCCGTGAGCACGATGCGCGCCGCGCCGCTGGCCGGCGCAGCCTTGCCGACGCTCACCGGAGCGCCGCCTATGCGCACGCTCTGGCGCTGCCCGCCAATCTCCAGCACCGCCGTATCCGCATGAACCGACACCACCTTGACACCCCGGTGCGTGTCACCGGCGCCCACTGCACGTGGATCCGTTCCGTCGACGACCAGCAGCGCCTTGCTGCCCAAAATGCCGGAAAGCGCCACTGCCTGCGCGTGCAGCCCGGCGCATGCCAGCAACATCAGCACCGCACACGCCAGGGTCAGGACACACGGACGCTGCGACATGGCGGCGCCTTCAGTCGCGGAAGTTATTGAAGCCCAGCGGGAGATCGGCGATCTCCTTGCGGATCAGGGCCATCGCCGCCTGCAACTCGTCGCGCTTGGCGCCGGCAACACGTACAGCGTCGCCCTGTATCGATGCCTGCAACTTGAGTTTGCTTTCCTTGATCAGGCGCTGGATCTTCTTGGACACGTCGGTTTCGATGCCATTGCGCACCTTGATTACCTGGCGCACCTTGTCCCCGCCAGCCTTCTGCACATCGCCGCGATCCAGGAAACGCACGTCCACGTTGCGTTTGGTCAGCTTGCTTCGAAGGATGTCCTCGACCTGCCCGAGCTGGAACTCGGCGTCGCCGAAAAGGGTGATTTCCTTGTCCTTGAGTTCAATGGACGCCGCCGTGCCCTTGAAGTCAAAACGCGTTCCGATCTCCTTGATCGTGTTGTCCACGGCGTTGCGCACCTCTACCAGGTTCGCCTCGCACACGGTGTCGAAAGAGGGCATATGGGTACCAGTCGCAGGCCGCGCGGCGCGCAGGTGCCGATGCGACAATCGTTCCATGTTAGTCGAGAAAAACGTCCCGCTCCAGCCTTACAACAGCTTTCATATCGTGGCCAAGGCGTTTTCGCTGGTTCGCGTGACGCAAGTCACAGACCTCGCAGCGGTACAGGCCAGCCCGGAGCTTGCGGCGCAGCAGAAGTTTGTGTTGGGCGGCGGCAGCAACATCGTGCTGACCGGCGACGTCAAGCCGCTGGTGCTGAAAGTGGAGATCATGGGCAAACGGCTGCTTGCCGAGACCGCACGTGGCTACCTGCTCGAAGCGGGCGCCGGCGAGAACTGGCACGAGTTCGTCACCTGGAGCATCGAGCAGGGGTACCCCGGGCTGGAAAACCTGGCAATGATTCCCGGGACGGTGGGCGCAGCCCCGGTGCAGAACATCGGTGCCTATGGCCTGGAACTGCAGGACCGCTTCGACTCCCTCGATGCGTTCGACCTGGTGACCGGCGAGCAGAGCAGGCTCGATGCGGCGCGATGTGGCTTTGGTTACCGCGACTCGGTGTTCAAGCATGCCAGTGACCTGGGCCTGAAAGAACGTGCCGTGATCACCCGCGTGCGATTTTTCCTGCCGAAACCCTGGAAAGCGGTGCTTGGCTACGCCGATCTCGACCGCAAGGTGGCCGCCTCAGGCATCACCGCCCCGGATGCGCGGCAAATCTACGACTGGGTCTGCGAAATCCGCTCGGCCAAACTGCCTGATCCCCGGCACATCGGCAACGCCGGCAGCTTCTTCAAGAATCCGACAGTCACACCGGAGCAGTGCGCCGACATCATTCAGCGCGAGCCGCGCATCGTGCACTACCGCATGGCCAACGGCGCCGTGAAACTGGCAGCAGGCTGGCTGGTGGAAGCCTGCGGCTGGAAGGGCAAGTCGGTCGGCAACGCAGCCGTGTACGAGCGCCAGGCGCTGGTGCTGGTGAACCGTGGGCAGGCCACCGGCGGTGAGGTGATGACCTTGGCACGCGCCATCCAGACCAGCGTCTATGAACGTTTCGGCATCCTGCTCGAGCCCGAGCCGGTGGTGGTCTGAGGGCGCGCTGGCTATTGGCCAGCTTCGGGCTTGGGCTCGCTGGTGAAACTCAGCAGGTCGGTTCCACCGCCCAGTGACAACAAGCCCGCCTTCGCATAGATGCCCAGCTTGGCGCGCGTGTCCGTGATGTCCAGATTGCGCATGGTCAACTGTCCAATGCGGTCTTGTGGCGAAAACGTCGACTCGCCTTTTTCCATGGTCAGCCGTTCCGGCTGGTAGGTCAGGTTTGGCGACTCGGTGTTCATGATCGAGTAGTCATTGCCCCGGCGCAGCTCCAGCGTCACCTCGCCGGTGATGGCGCGCGCCACCCAGCGTTGCGCCGTCTCGCGCAGCATGATGGCCTGCGAGTCGAACCAGCGCCCCTGGTAGAGCAGGCGCCCGAGCTTGCGGCCACTGTCGCGGTACTGCTCGATGGTGTCTTCATTATGGATGCCGGTAACCAGTCGTTCATAGGCGATGTGCAGCAACGCCATGCCGGGCGCCTCGTAGATGCCGCGGCTCTTGGCTTCGATGATGCGGTTTTCAATCTGGTCGCTCATGCCCAGGCCGTGCCGGCCACCGATGCGATTGGCCTCCAGAATCAGGTCCACCGGACTGGCGAACGCCACGCCGTTGAGCGCTACTGGTTGTCCTTCCTCGAAGCGCACGCGCACCTGCTCGCGCTTGACTTCGACATCGTCACGCCAGAACGCCACGCCCATGATGGGCTGCACGATCTGCATACCGGTGCCCAGCTGTTCCAGGTCCTTGGCTTCATGCGTTGCACCCAGCATGTTCGAGTCGGTCGAGTAGGCCTTTTCTGCCGACATCTTGTAGCCGAAGCCGGCTCGGCTCATGTAGGCCGACATCTCGGCCCGGCCACCGAGTTCGTCGATGAACAGCTGGTCCAGCCAGGGCTTGTAGATGCGCAGTTCCGGGTTCACCAGCAGGCCGTAGCGGTAG
>JANNDB010000703.1:0-2478 GCA_031387285.1 Betaproteobacteria bacterium
GGGCGGGTCCTTGATCAGGTCCTGCTCCGAGAACACGAGCATGTCCCGGATGCCTTTGTGGATGCGGTAGGCGTTTCCATCCGCTTCGGGGCTAAAGAATCGGGCCAGCCGCTCGGGCGCGATATCGGAAGCGATGCTGGCCGGATAGAGGCCGGCGCGGGCACTGGCAATCGCGTGGCTGTCGATATCGGTGGCGAAGACCTGCACGTTGTAGCTTTGCTTCAACGCCTCCATGCGCTCCTGCAGCAGCATGGCAATGGAATAGGCTTCTTCGCCGCTGGAGCATCCTGTGCACCAGACGCGGACCGCCTCCCCCGCCGGCTTGCCCTTGAAAATTGCGGGGATGGCCTGCTGCTCCAGCGCCAGGAAAGCCGCTGGATCACGGAAGAAGTTGGTCACACCGATCAACAGGTCGCGAAACAGCGCCTCCAGTTCGGCCGGCGTCTGTTGCAGGTACTTGACGTACGCGTCGATCGCCTCGATCTGGTGGACCGCCATGCGCCGCTCGATGCGGCGCTGTACGGTGTTGGGCTTGTACTGGGAAAAGTCGTGACCGACCTGGGCCCGCAACAGGACGAAAATCTTCTTCAGCGCGCTCTCGGTCCTGGGTGCGGCCACGAAGGCTTGCCGGGAGAGCAGGCCGAACGTATGCGTGACGTAGCCGATCAGCTGGGCCGGCATCTCGCCCGGCGGAAGTTCATAGTCCACCAGGCCGGTGGCGATGGCGCTGACGGGCATGCCGTCGAACTCGGTCGTATCGGGGCGCTGGGCCATCGCCATGCCGCCTTCGCCCTTGATGGCCCGCAATCCCTGCGTGCCGTCGCTGCCGGTGCCCGAAAGCACCACGCAGATCGCGCGCTCGTGCTGGTCACGGGCCAGGGAGCGAAAGAAAAAATCGATTGGCAGGCGCTGACCACGTGGCTCCGACGGTTCAAGCAATTGCAGCGTTCCGTTCAGAAACGCCATGTCGCGGTTGGGCGGAATGATGTAGGCGCAATTGGGTTGCACCGCCATTCCGTCCTCGACCTCGAACACTTGCATGCGCGTGTAGCGCTGGATGATTTCGGTCAGGATGCTCTTGTGGTCCGGCGCCAGGTGCTGCACCAGCACAAAGGCCATGCCCGGATCGGTGTCGGTGGGCATGTTTGAAAAGAACGCCTCCAAGGCAGACAGACCCCCGGCAGACGCGCCGATTCCGACCACCGGAAAACCAGCGGTGGCGCTTGCGCCTGTCTCGGACGTCGGGACCGCTACTGCTGTTCGCTCTGCCTTCGCTCTGCCTTTTTGCTTTGTAGCCATAAGCCCATCGTATTGCAGAATTTGGCGCGACGGGTGCCATTTTTCGCTTTTCACGAGCCGCAAAGCTTGCCTCTTCAGTGACACCCGGGCGGGAGCCGGTGCCGGTATGAACCCGTGCTCGCAAGTGCGGAGATGCAATCAACATGGCATCAATCCCGGCCTGTGTGCGCCAGCACACCGACTGCCGTAGACCACCAAGCGTACAAGCTGATGGCGGGTGGTACATGGCGATTCGTTCGGCCGCGCGCTCCCCATCCCCCTCCTGTCTCGCGTAAAGGAAGCCCCATGAGCATCATCTATCCCGTCGGTCTGGCGGTTGTGGTCATCGCCGTGGTGTCATTCTTCGGCGTGCGATAAGGCGACCGCGAACAACACGCCGCTCTCGATGCCGAGGTGGTCCATGGCAGCAGCAGTGCCGTCACCCGAAAGCAGCGCGTATCGCGCGCTGCCACCCAGCGCCTATGAATACATCAAGGGGGTCAGCGCGCGGCACCAGGTACCGCTGGTGCTGTTGTCGATCACGGCGTTTCTGCTCAGCGTGGTTCCGCTCGAAATACAGCGACGGATCATCAACGATGCGATCGAAAAGCATTCAGTCAGCGCGGTCGCATGGCTGGCGGCGGCGTATCTGGGCGTGGCACTCCTGGAAGGCCTGGTCAAGCTCGGCCTCAACATCTATCGCGCGTGGGTGAGCGAGATGGTCGTGCTCGACCTGCGGCGGCGGGTCGCGGCTTTGCCAGCGAATAGTTTGAACGGCACGACATCGACAGACACCGTGCACTCCGAGGGCACTGCGGCATCCATGGTGCTGTCCGAGGTGGAGCCCATCGGTGGCTTCGCCGGAATCAGCATCTCCGAGCCCTTGCTGCAGGCCGGGGTCCTTGTCAGCGTATTCGGCTACCTGATCTTCCTGGAGCCACGCATGGCCATGTGGTGCGGGGTGGCGTTTGCGCCGCAACTGGTGTTTGTACCGTGGATGCAACGCGCGATCAATCGCAAGTCTGGCGAGCGCATCGAGACGCTGCGCACCATCGCGGGCGCGGCAGGCGCCGACATACAGGGTGCTGCCACCCTGGACGGCCGCATCGCGGAAATTTTCAAGTTGAGCACCGGGGTGTTCCGGATCAAATTCTCGATGTACTTCCTGATGAACCTGTCGCATCATC
Source organism: Betaproteobacteria bacterium (assembly GCA_031387285.1). Lineage (GTDB taxonomy): Bacteria > Pseudomonadota > Gammaproteobacteria > Burkholderiales > Burkholderiaceae_C > CAISIP01. The sequence goes on from JANNDB010000703.1 coordinate 2,466, forward strand.
TGGGCGTTGCCAC
>JANNDB010000731.1:0-3905 GCA_031387285.1 Betaproteobacteria bacterium
ATTTCAGGTCGATTATTTTCATGGCGGTTGGCTCGCGGTCGATGTCAAGTACCGGTATCGTAAACGGCAACGATTGGCGCCGCCCGCCTGGATCAGGCCATAACAAACGCCCAGCGACGTTCACCTGGTGCACCTGGCGAGATCGTGGCGGCGTAGCCCTGCAGCGCGCTCGCGCAGTCCTCGCCCGAGTGATAGAACTCCTTGAACTGGCTGGTGTAGAGCTGCATGGCAGCTACCTTGTCGGCAAAGGCGTCGTCCACCGGCTGCAAAATGGGCCTGAGCGCAAGGGCGGGCACCTCGTCATCACGCACCCGGTTGGCGCGCAACAGGCGCCAGAAATACACGGCCACCGCGGGAACGGCCACCAGGCGCACCATCCAGGGCTGGATGTTGCGCATGAGCGGCGTGTGCCGGTAATTGGCTATTGCGGCCAGCCAGGCGCCGGCATCCCCTGCGCGGCCGTTGTGCAGTGTGTCTGGCGCCGCGGTGCCGACCTGGCGCATGCGGTAACTCGCGCTGTGCGGGATGCCGCAGTAGGGAGCGTCTTCGTAGAACTGCACGCCGCTCTGCTGCCAGCGTGGCTGCATGGCCAGAAACGTGAGCACATGGTCCACATGCCAGCCTATGCCCAGCGGGACCAGCAGGGTGTCGAATGTTATGGTCCGCAGCACCGCTTCGATGCGCTCGCGCAATTCGGGCAGCCAATGCATGTCCTCCTCATGCACGGCACGGAAGATGTTGGAAATCTGTGCATAGTGCGGGCGCCGGAACGCCGCATCCAGTTCGTCGAGCTTGATGCTCTCGTAGCCCAGGTAAGCGGCGGCGACCCGCTCCTCGTCATTGCGCGAATCGACCAGCGGCACGCCGTGTTTGAGCGTGCTGGTTGCCAGGTACTTCGTGAAGATGTTGATGACGAGAACCGGCCCCTCCTGGCGCAGCTGGCGGATGGCGGCGGCGCAGGAAAAAACCGCGTCATCCAGGTGCGGCGAGAGGACGACGGCCCGGTAGCGCTTCATGTGGATCTCAACGGCCCCGGATCCTCGGGTCGAGCGCGTCGCGCAACCCGTCGCCAATATAGTTCACCGACAAGACAGTGAGGGAAATCGCGATACCGGGGAGCAACACGCGGTTCGGGTAATCCTGCAGGTGGTCTACCGCGTCAAACAGCAGGCGGCCCCAGGTCGGGAAATCAGGCGGAAAGCCCATGCCCAGGAAGGACAGCGCGCTCTCCACAATGATGGCGCTGGCGATGCCCAGGGCTGCGGCCACCATGATGGGGCTCAAGGTGTTCGGAAGGATGTGGCGCAGGATCATCTTCACCGGCGGGGCGCCGATGGAGCGTGCGGCGAGCACGAACTCGCGCTCGCGCAAGGCCAGCACCTCACCGCGCACGATGCGCGCGGTCTGCATCCAGGAGGTGGCGCCAATCGATATGACCATCAGGATGAAGATACCGGCCTCCGGGCCCAGGCGCAAGGCCAGCGCCTCGCGAAACAGCATCACCATGACCAGCAGCAGCGGTAACAGGGGCAGGGCGAGGAACAGGTCGGTGAGGCGCATGAGGATGCCGTCCAGGCGCTTGAAGAAGCCGGCCGACACGCCAATCAGTGTGCCGAGCATGACGGCGATCGACATGGCGGTGAGGCCCACGGCGAGAGACACCTTGCCCCCGGCCATCATGCGCGCCATGATGTCGCGGCCGAGTTCATCGGTGCCAAAAGGAAACTGCATGCTGGGCGCCTTGTTGCGCATCAGCAGGTTGGCATACGCCGGGTCCACCTTGTAGAGGAACGGCCCGATCAGGACAAACAGCAGGATCAGCACGAACACCGCGGCGCCCAGCAACGCACCCTTGTGCGTCTTGAACTGGTCCCAGACGTTCATCCACTGGCTGCGTGGCGGGCGGTCCGCCTGGTCTACCGCAACGGCTTGTACGGCGCCTTCAGTCATAACGGATCCGCGGGTCGAGGATGCCGTACAACACATCGGCAATCAGATTGAAGGTGACGATCAGCACGGCAAAGATGAACGTCAGCGTCTGCACCATGGGCAGGTCGTTCGACTGGATGGCGTTGATCAGCAACTGGCCCAGGCCGTTCACCTTGAAGACCTGTTCGGTGATGATGGCGCCGGCGAAGATGGAGGGCACGCCGAGCGCAATCACGGTCACCACCGGGATGAGCGAATTGCGCAGCACGTGCAGCAGCACCACCACCTGCTCCGTCATGCCCTTGGCGCGCGCCGTGCGCACATAGTCCTGCTGCAGGTTGTCGAGCATGGATGCGCGCATGAAGCGGCTGATCTGTGCGGCATTGAAGAGGGCCAGCACCGTGATCGGCATGATCATCTGCTTGACCTGAAGGAGAAACGTACTCCAGGAATTGACCACCAGCGTGGTGTCATAGATCGACGGAAGCCAATTGAGCGTGACGGAGAACACCACGATCAGGATCACGCCGGTAAAAAATGTCGGCACGGAGAAGCCGATCATGGAAATGAAGGTGCCGATCTGGTCGAACCAGCTGTATTGCCGGTAAGCCGACAACACGCCAATGGGAATCGCCAGCGACACCCCGATGAAGTACCCCATGCCCACGACCCACAGGGTTTGTGGCAGGCGCTGGGCAATCAGGTCGACCACCGGGCTGCGGGTCTGCCACGACACGACGCGCTGCAGGCCCGTGCTGTAGGTGGTGCCGAAGAGATGATCAAACAAGTTGAGTGGCTCGACATAGAAGAATTGCTTGAGCCACAGAAAATAGCGTACGTAGGAAGGTTGATCCAGCCCGAGCGCCTCGCGCATCTTGGCCTTCACTTCGGGCGGGATGGTCAGCGGCACGTCGGCCATCGGATCCCCCGGCGCCAACTCCAGCAACATGAAAATAACCAGGCTGATCGCCAACACCGTGGGTATGGCAAGCAACAGCCGGCGAAGCGTATAGGTGAACATGCGTGCTTGTGTGGAGTAGGCGTGGACGCCAGGGGCGGACCCCTGGCGGGACACTGCTTGCAGGCTTTAGCGGACCTGCCCGGTCGGACCAGGGTCCTTCAGGGCGGTCCAGCCGGGCGAAGCTTACTTGATGCGGAACCAGTCAGAGGCGTTCCACAACTCGCTGTCCCAGGTGTTGAGCAAGACACCACCGAGGGAATTGGCGTGGGCGGAGATACGGCCGCGGTCAACCAGCGGAACCACCACAAAGCTCTCCTTGGTCAGCATGTCGTTCAGGCGCTTGGCCAGCACGGCACGCTTCTCGATGCCAGCGGTCGATGTCATTTCCTTGGCCAGCTTGTCGTACTCGGCGTTGCAGTAGCGGTTCATGTTGGTGCCTTGCCACTGGGTCTCCGGGCGCGGAATCTTGTCGCAGACATGCTCGGCCAGGTAGTTCTCGGGGTCGGTGCCGTCAAAGTTGTTGGCGTACATCTCGACGTCAGCGTAGAACTTCTGGAAGGTGTCAGGCGAGCCTGCGTCACCACCGAAGAAGACCGAAGCCGAAACGTTGCGCAGCTCGGTTTTCACGCCCAGCTCGGTCCACCACTGCTTGATCAGCGCCTGGAAGTTCTGGCGCACCGCATTGGTCGAGGTGAGGTAGTTGATTTCGAGCTTGACGCCATCCTTGGCACGTACGCCGTCAGCTCCAACGCGCCAGCCGGCCTGGTCGAGCAGGGCCTTGGCGCCGGCCATGTCCTGCTTGATGCAATCGGTGTTGTTGGATGCAAACGCGATCGGCGCAGGGACCAGGTTGCAGGTCGGGCGCCCGGCTGGGCCATACCCGATTTCAACCAGGGTATTGCGGTCGATGGCCATGGAAAGGGCCTTGCGAACACGGATGTCGGTCAGGAACGGATGGGGGTGCTTCGTGGTGGAACGCAGGTCACCGTGCTTGGGCGAGGGGTCGGTCATGTTC
>JANNDB010000895.1:0-3416 GCA_031387285.1 Betaproteobacteria bacterium
ACAGAATGGCTGGCTCGATCACGATGCGGTCATGATGGAAAGCCTGCTGGCATTCAAACGCGCCGGTGCGGACGGCGTGTTGACCTATTTCGCGCTGCAGGCGGCACAGGCCCTGCGCCAGCAGTAGCGCGCCGTCCTCCGGCACCGTCGGCCCCACCCCATGCGCATATTCCAGATCGGGCCGCGCAACGTGGCCGAATCGGCACAGCTGCCGGAAACCGCGCCCACCACGGGATTTTTTTGGATCGCTTGCAGTCGCGACGAGTTCGAACACCAGCTGCCAGCGCTCCAGGGCATGCTGCAGGCGCTGTGCGGCGGTCCACTGGTGGATCTGCATGTCAGTGACCTGCTCAACCGGCAATTGCAGTCACGCTATGACTACACCAGCCAGTACGATCTGCTGGTTTTTCGCCGATTGGCCGCCGACTCGCAGGCGCCGGCGCCTGCCGTGCCGGCGCGCCGCGTCGGGCCCCCCGCGCTGCGGCGCATCGACACCGCGCCAGTGGGCTGCGCCGTATTCGATAACCTGGTGCTGACGGTGCATCCCACGGATTGCCTGGCCCGCGATGCCTATGCCGCCAAGCTGCTGGCTACCGCCGGTGAGCCGGCAGACGGCAGTTCCCCACGGCTACCGGCCAGCCCGGCCGACCTGACGCTGCGCCTGGTCAACCAGATGGTGGACGCCTACCTGGAGTTGCGCCGTGCGTTGTCCCGCCAGCTGGACCACTGGCAGACCGAGCTGCTGTCCCCCAGCACCCGTTTCAACAACTGGGTGACTCTGCTGGAGGCCCGTCTGGCGCTGCACGGGCTCGATGAGATCTGCGAAGACCAGCGCACCGCGATGCAGGACTGGGTTAGCTCGCTGGAGGCATGGCCCGCCGTCGACACTGCGCAGGCGCAACGCGAGCGTGACCTGCTCAAGGTGCGCGGCCGCGATGTATTGGAGCATATTGAGCGCGTGGTGCGCTACGTACAGCGCCGCGAGCAGGACCTGGAGACAACGGTGCAAATGCACTTCAACGCCCAGAGCAACCGCACCAACGAGACCATGCGTACCCTCACCGCCGTCACGGCGGTATTCCTGCCGCTGAATCTGATCACCGGTTTTTTCGGCATGAATTTCGAGTACCTGCCACTGGTGCACCGGGAGAGTGGCATCTGGTGGGCGATAAGCATCATGGCAGCCCTGGGGCTCGCGTTTGCTGCCATCCTGTGGCGCAAGCGTTACCTGGCGCGCACGGTCCGCGACTAGACGGCAAGCGCCGCGCTTACACCCATGGGGCTTCGAGCTTCTCTGCGGCAAGCGCCGATTGCACCGCAGGCCGCTCCAGCATCCGCTGCAGGTAAGGGCCCAAATGGGGCCATTCCCTGGCTGGCCGGCTGGCAAAGCCCCTGGTCCACCGACACACCATCAGGCAAAACGGATCTGCCACGCTGTAGGCAGTTCCCAGCAACCACGGACCGCCATGGCGCGCCAGTTCCGCATCGAGCTGGGCCAGCATCGCGCCGATCCGGGTTTCCGCGTGGGCCTTGACTACCCGCGCCGCTGCGTCGTCGCCCGCGTCGACCCAGCGTTCAGGATAAAAATACGCCAGCAAGGCGGGTTGCATGGTGTTGGTCAGCCACATCAGCCACTTGTAACAGTGCGCGCGTGCCGGGCTGCCAACCGGCGCAACCAGCTCGGCCTGCGGCGCCGTATCAGCCAGGTGCAGACAAATAGCAGCCGACTCGTACAACACCAGATCGCCCTCCACGTACACCGGAATAAGGCCGTTCGGGTTGAGGCGCAGGTAGGCAGCCGATTTGTGCGCGTCGCGCTCGCGGTCCACCAGGACAAGTTCAAACGGCTCGCCAATATCGCGCAACACGATGTGCGGCGCCATGCTGGCGTTACTGGGGAAATAGTGCAGTTGGCGCATCGGCAAGGTCTCCCCATCAGGACAGATGCCGCGCGAAGAAGTCCAGGCTGCGCTCAAGCGCCAGCTTCGCCGCCGACGCATCAAAGGAGCCGCGCTGATCGCAATTAAAACCGTGCGCTGCCGCGTATACCTGCACGTCCACCTGCGCCTGGGCGACACGGAAGGCCTGCACCGATTCATTCGGGATGGCGTGGTCGCGATCACCAAAATGGCACAACACCGCACAACGCGGCGTGCGCTCCCGCTCATCGCCCATCGTCATGCCGCCACCGTAATAGGCTACGGCGGCGTGCAGGCCGTGCAGGGCGCAGGCGCTGCGCCACGCCAACAACCCACCCCAGCAATAGCCCACCATGCCGACTTTGCCACTTGCGCCTGCATGCGCCACCACCGCCTGCAGATCGGCCATGACACCGGGCGCGGGAAGCGCCTGCACGGCGGCTTTCAGCGCCACGCCACGTTCAATATCAGCCTGGGTGTAGCCCAGCTCGACACCCTGCTCCACGCGGTGGAAGGCGGCTGGCGCGAATGCCATGTAGCCTTGGGCGGCATAACCGTCAGCGACGGCGCGGACGTGCGAATTGACCCCGAAGATCTCCTGCACCACGACGATGGCGGCCTTCGGCGGGCCCATCGGCTTGGCCACGTAGACCGGGAATGAGAAACCGTCGGCGCTGGTGAGATGGATGATGCTGTTCATGCGCAAACCATGTTACGACAGACCCAGGCGCCGGGCAACGAAGTCCAGCCGGTCCTGGCCCCAGAACAACTCGCCCTCGATGGCCCAGGTCGGCGCGCCAAACACCCCGGCGTCGATGGCGCGCTGTGTAGCGCTGTCGTAGCGGGCCTGTACGTCAGCGTGGGCCGACTGCTCCAGCAGGTCGGCAGGCAGGCCGGTTTCAGCCAGCACAGCGCCCAGCGTCGCGGCATCGGCAATGTCGCGTTGCTGCGCCCACACGGCGGACAGCACGGCTCCCGTCAGGCGCATTGCCGGCGCGCTGCCCAGCCTTTGGGCGGCGGCCGTGATCAGGCGCGCCGCCGGGTCACCGGCCACCGGGAAAAATTGCGGTTGCACGTGCATCGGCATGCCGAGATGCGCGCAGAACCTGCGCAGCTCCTGCAGGCGGTAGGCTTGCCGCTGCGGCGCACGCTTGCCAAGCGGCAAGCCCCCCGATATCGGAAATATCCGTCCAAGATCAACCGGCAAGACCTCCACCTCGGCACCGGCGGCGAGCGCCATGGCGGCAAACCTGGCGTGCCCCAGATAGGTCCAGGGGCTTTGCGGCGCAAGGTAGTAAGCAACGTTCAGGCCCATGAACAGTCTCCAGTGTGTTGTGGTGTATCGTGCACGGCGTAACCCCGATTGAACACACCACAGGATATTCGATGCAGCCGGTTGCCCTGATTACAGGCGGTTCACGCGGCATAGGCGCCGCCACCGCCATGCTGGCGGCGCGCCAGGGTTTCAGCGTCGCAGTCAACTACACCGCAAACGCC
>JANNDB010000767.1:0-3063 GCA_031387285.1 Betaproteobacteria bacterium
TTCCAGCTCGCCGCGCACGTAGGAAGTGAACACCGCGCTGGGCCCTGGCAGGGGCACGCCGGCAAACTGGTCGAAGCGGCTCGCGAGTTCGGGCGATCTCAGCGCTGCCTCGATCGCCACGCCCAGCGGCCTGCTGACCGACTCCGGCAGCCCGGCCGGGCCGACCAGCCCGTACATGCCTTCGGCTATGACGTCGGGCAAGCCGACCTCGACCGCGCTCGGCACATCGGGTAACCAGCGCGCACGTTTCACGTCGGTGGTGAACAGCGCACGCACCTTGCCGGCCTGGATCAACGGCAGGGCACCGGGTGTCTCGACGAAGAACACATCGACCTGGCCGCCCATGAGATCCTGCAAAGCCGGTGCCGCGCCCTTGTAGGGCACATGCAGCATGTCCACGCCGGCCTTCTGCTTGAACAGCTCGGCCAGGATATGCGTGCTGGTCCCAGCCCCCGCCGACGCAATCGCGAATTTGCCAGGCTGCGCCTTGGCTTGCTGCACCAGCTCCTGAGTGGTCCTGGCGGTGACGCGCGAACCGGCAATCAGGATGTTGGGCGTGGAGACCATCTTGCTGAGCAGGGTCAGGTCCTTGAAAGTGTCGAACAACAACTTGTCCTTCTCCATCAATAGCGGCAGGAACACCAGCGCGCCGCCACCGGCGAGCCCGATCGTGTAGCCATCGGGCGCCGAACGTGCGACCGACTGCACGCCCAGTGCACCGCCAACACCGGCGCGGTTTTCCACCACCACTGTCTGCTTGAGCTGGACCGACAGCGCTTGTGCAAACGCGCGGCCGTAACCATCGGCTGGACCGCCGGGCGGGAAAGGCACGACGACAACCACGGGCTTTTCCGGGTAGGCGGCCCAGGCAGGGGCGGGCAAGAGCGCGAGTGGCGTGCCGACGACGGCGGCGGCAGCGCTGGACAATATCTGGCGACGTTGCATGCGGATATCTCCTCGAATGGTTTGCTGTTCTTTCTGGGGCGCCGCCAGTTTAGGGAGCGAAGTGATCTGAGCCATCTCCTGCATGGCAAGGCAGGTTTGCGAGGCGGCGCACGGCAGAAGTGGCGCCAACGCGATGATGGGCCTATGCTTGGCGCGTATGAAGATAGCCATCATCGGAGCCGGAGCCATCGGCGGATTTTTTGCGGCGCGCCTGGCGCTGGCCGGCCACAGCGTGAGTGTGCTGGCGCGTGGCGCCACGCTCGCTGCGCTGCGGGCCAATGGGCAGCGCCTGGAGAGCGGCGGCCAGAGCCTCACCGCGCCCGTGCAGGCGAGCGACCGGGCGCAAGACCTCGGGCCGCAGGATGCGGTAGTGCTGGCCGTCAAGGCGCCGGCGCTGGCGCAAGTCATACCGTCCGTCGCGCCACTGTGCACCGCGCATACCGTCGTGTTGCCGGCGCTCAACGGTGTGCCCTGGTGGTACTTTCTGGGCGCTGGCGTCAAGCTGGCCGGTCACCGGCTGCTCTCGGTGGACCCGGATGGCGTGATCGAACGCGCGGTGGCGCTGCCGTCGGTGCTGGGATGCGTGGTGTTTCCCGCATGTTCGGTGCGCGCGCCCGGGCATGTGGTGCACGCCAGCGGTAACCGGATCGTGTTCGGTGAGCCTGCTGGCGGAAGCAGCCCGCGTGCGCAGGCCATGGCGAGCGTGTTCAAGGAGGCCGGTTTCGACGCCGAGGCCAGCAGCGCCATTCGCAACGAAATCTGGCTCAAACTGCTGGGCAACGCGTGTTTCAACCCGGTAAGCCTGATCACGCGCTCGGCTACCGACCTGCTGATCGACGATCCGGGCGTGTATGCCCTGTTCAGCGCCATGATGCGTGAAACCCTGGCCGTGGGCGCGGCGGCCGGCGTCGAGGTGGCGATCGAGCCGCAGCAGCGGCTGGCGCTCACGCGCCGGCTCGGACATATCAAGACATCGATGCTGCAGGATGCACAAGCCGGGCGGCCGGTCGAGCTGGAGGCGATTCTGGGCGCCGCGGTGGAAGTGGCCGCGGCAACCGGAACGCCCGCCCCGCTGCTTGGCGCCGTGTATGCCCTCGCCCGCATGCATGCCGTGACCGCGGGCCTGCTGCCACTTCCAGTCCCCCAAGCGAAAGCCTGAGCCATGGCAATCACCTACGAAGCCGTCAAGAACCTCACCGCGCAGCTCTACGACTGGTCGCTGCGCAAGGTGTCCGACGACGCGCAGCACGCCTTGCGCGCGCTGCTGGATACCGAGCGCAACCCGACCGCACGCAAGACGTTGACCTTCATGCTGGCCAGTTCGGACGCGGCCGAGGGTGGCAATCGCTTCGTCTGTTCCGATTCGGGCGTGCCGGTCTACCTCATGCGTATCGGAACCGCGGCGCGGCTCGAAGGCCCGATCAAGCAGGCTTTCACCGACGGCTTCGCCGAACTGGTGGCGCGCATCGAGCCCCCGCTGCTCGACCACGTGACGCACCCGCTCACGCTGCACCGCGGCCACAGCGGACGCCACATGCCGCTGGTGACCTACGAACTGATTGACGATGCCGACTATGTGGAAATCACCTGCTCGCCCAAGGCGCTGGGTTCCGGGCGCTGGGCGGCGCTGGAGATCTTCTCTTTTCCGACGTTGGACGTGATCGAGCGTTACGTGCTCGAAGTGGTGATGAAGGCCGGCTCCCAGCCCTGCCCTCCGGTGGTGATCGGGGTCGGTATTGGCGGCAGCTTCGACTACGCAGCCAAGCTGGCGAAACTCGCAACCCTGCGCCCGGTCGGTCAAAGCCACGCCGAACCCATGGTGGCGGCCATGGAGCAGCGCTTGCTCGCAGCCGTCAACAAGACCGGCTTCGGACCCATGGGCACCGGCGGCGACGCCACCTCCATGGCAGTGCACGTGGACTACGCCTCCGGTCATGGCTTCACGCCGGTGGCGGTGTGTTTCAACTGCTGGATCAACCGGCGCACCAGCGCACGCATCTACAACGACGGACGGGTGGAACGCATTGACTGACACCATCCGCCTGACCATGCCGATCAGCGCGGCGCAGGCGCGCGCGCTGAAGGTCGGCGACACCGTGCTGATCGACGGCGACATCG
>JANNDB010000847.1:0-4360 GCA_031387285.1 Betaproteobacteria bacterium
CTGTGTTTTCGTCAACACGGGCCGGGGCAGCACGATCGACGAGGTCGCGATGATAGACGCGTTGCGCAGCGGCAAGATCGCGTTCGCGGCGCTGGACGTCGCCGCGATCGAACCATTGCCGGAGTCAAGCCCGTTATGGGACATGCCCAATGTGCTGATATGCCCGCACTCGGCGAGCACGGTCACCACCGAAAACAAGAAGATCACGGACATCTTCTGCAGAAATATCGATACCTACCTCAGCGGCAGGTTGGACCAGCTGCACAATATTTTCGACAAGCAGCTGATGTACTGAATTGAAGGTGTCGATTCGGAAGTGACCGGCAATCGAGGTCACTGCGACCTGTTCGATGCCGCAACGCTGCAGCCTTTCGGTCAAGTGAAGGTAGATGCCCAACTAGGCGTCGACGTCTCCACTGGCCTGGTTGTGCAGAAAGGTCTGCGTATCCGCGTGGGCCATCGTCAGGGTCAGGTCTTTTCCGGCCCGGGAAAGGGCGGTGATCAGGTGTCGATAGTAGAAGTCGGTCGCGGCGGGCCCGATTCCGACGATCAGTCCAATGTGGATCTCCTATCCCCCATTGCGCTTGCCGCCTCACGCCCCGGATGCTGCGACATTCACCATCCACGGCACGCCGAACTGGTCGATCTGCATACCGAATGAAGAGGTCCAGACCATTTCCATCAAAGGCACAGCGATGTTTGGCGGTGGCTTCATGTCCGCGTCAGAGCTGTACTTCCAACGCGGCAGCCCATTGACTTCGGCACCGATGGCCTTCTTGTCGGACTCCAGCCCTTCTTCGCAGCGGCCGTTGATAGTTGTATTGGCTTGCACTTTCAAGATGAACTCCCGGTTGGTGGACTTCTACAGATCAGACTGATCATCGATGCATCTTGGATCAGGGTACGCCCACGAGTCTGTTCGTTGGCACACATTGCCTGGCCCCTTGGTGCGGCGTTGCCCCACTCGCTAAGCCCGCAAATGGCGCCCCTTGCGGCCTTTTCTTGAGACACTGGGCTGACCGCTGGCGCCTACAGTGGTCACCAGTCAATTTGCCTTCCGCCATGGCATGGGAGGAATACATCGTTACGCCCGGATTCATGCTGCGTCGATGTGGCGCACCACGCCAGAGAGGGACACGGATGCAGGAGATTGTGTTGTTGCGGATTGTTGTCGGGCTGGTTGTGTTCTGGTGGTCGGCAGTTTCGTGGGCGCAGACCATTCCGACCGTGTTGCAGTGGATCGAGACGTTTCAGGAAGTGCGGCAGCATCCGCTGTTCAAGGGCCTGGACATCCGTTACTCCAAGGCCCCGGCGAAGAACGTCGGCTTCACGCCCGTTGGCGTCGTCCTGAACGAGGGTCCGGGCTGTGCAGTGGTCATCGCTGAGGGAGAGAACCCCAGGATGCGGTCCATCATGCGGTTTTCCTCCACTGCGCAGGACCTGAAAACAATGATGCTGGCCGCCGCTGCACATGAACTTGGACATTGCCTGCGGGTATGGCAGGGGCACATGTCGCCACAGCTGTGGTCGCTCGTGGCGGCAACCGACGAGGGCTCTCCTGAGCGCCATTCCCTCGAGAAGAAGGCATCGTTTGAGGAAGCCTATGCGGACGCCTACGCATTTGCCTACATGCAGGACTCGCATCCGGAGCAATTTCCGAGCGCGTTCGGCATGATGCGGGCGCTTCGTCTGGCGGCGGAATTCGCGACGGAGCTCTATCAAGTCGAGCCGCTCTACAAACTGCTCGGTGCCCGCGGGTTTGATGCGCGCCGGGCGGCACAAGCCCGCGTCGAGGCTGCGATGCGGGATGCGAACTTCTAGGCTCGGTGGGGAGGGGCCTTCGTGTCCAGTCCCCGATCGGACCTGGCGATGCGCTCGCCTCAACGCAGGCCGAAGAACCCTGCTACGACGAGGACGACAACGACCAGGCCGACGATATAGATGATGTTGTTCATAGGGTTTCCTTTGCGCGATGGTGGAGGTGGTTTTGGGAGGGTGCGCGGCGCATTGCAGCGCCATTCACCACCCGAAATTCGTTTGTAACGGCGGCTGCTGTGCCAGTCTGTGTCCCAGCGCACACAGACCTTCTCGATTGACGCGTATACCTCGGTACTGCCATGTCATCAGAAATGCCCACGCCCGGCGCCAAGGCGAGGGGCCCCACCAAATTGCGGGAAACCCTCAGGAAGGCCCTGGGCCGCCTGCTGGACTGGTTCGTCATACAGCCGGCAACCGTCAAAGTGGTGGTCCTGTCCTTGGCCTTCCTGATTCTGCCGACTGCCCTTTACGCGTTCACTTACCTCCAGAAGCAGGCCAACATGGCCGAACAGGTCAGGGCCATGGCTGTTGCGGGCAGGCCTGGCGAGGGGGTCTGGTCATTCAACGACAAGCTGCCAATCGTGTTTGGCACCGGCTCGGTATTGGCCTTCCTGGAAACGAATCCGGTCGAGCACATCACCGTGGTCTACGAGCCGCTGATGTGGAACGTCTCGGAGCGCACCATCCTGATCGAATCGCAAGGCCGGCAGCTGGCCTTCTACCCGAGCGATATGGAGTCCGGCATCTTCGCCGCCAAGGCTGTGAGCGCGCCGTGGGGCGGCAAGCTGGTATTTGTTCCGCGTGGGGAGCTGAAGGCCGAAGTGCGTGCAGTGTTCGAGCGTCTGGACAGTCGTTTTGCGGACGCCCGGCCGCTGTCGGAAAAGAACGGATGGAAGGCCGCGGTCAGCGGCGCGTTGTCTGGCGCGCTGACGCTCGGGCTGCTCGCCTTCCTGTACGTGCAGCACAGGGTCCAGTTCAAGGAACTCAAGTTCATCGAGCCGGCACAGGTGTTGGGCTCCATCGACGACCTGGTGGGCATGCAAGATATCAAGGCCGAGGTGGCGCAGATCAAGGACCAGTACCAGCGGCGCGGCGCCTACGCCGAGTACGGCATCCGCAAGCCATTCAACGTGATGTTCAGCGGCCCGCCCGGCACCGGCAAGACCAAGCTGGCCAGTTATCTGGCCAAGGAACTGCGACTGCCCATCCTGTTTCACTCGGCGGCCAACCTCGAGACCGGGTATGTGGCTGGCGGCGCTAAAACGCTGGACCGCATCATGACGATGGCCAAGCGGCGGCGCCGCTGCATCGTGTTCCTGGACGAGGCGCAGGACCTGTTCATGAAGCGTGGCGGGCGCCGCAAGTTCGACGACGATACCGCCAACACGCTGCTGGCGGTGCTGGACGGCGTACGCAGCAGGAATGAGGCGGAGATCATCTGGATAGTCGCCAGCAACTTCAACAGCGAGACCATGCAGATGGACGAAGCGATGCTGCGGCGCTTCCAGATGAAGGTGGACTTTCGCATGCCCAACGGAGAAGAGCGGCTGGCGATCATCGGCCACTATCTGGGCCAGCGCGCCAACAAGGTGCTGCCGGGGCTGGACCTGCGCCACCTGGTGGACGTGACCGAGGGCCGCAGCCCGGCCGACCTGGAGACCATCGTCAACCAGGCGGGCATCACGGCTGTGCAGGCGGGCGGCATGATAGGCGCCGATACCCTGATGCAGGCCGCCGAGCGGGTGCTGGTGGGCAATGTGAACACCCATACGACGCAGGAGCGCGAGCGCGACCGGCGCATCATCGCCGTACACGAGCTCGGCCACTTCCTGGTGGACCTCGAGCACGAACGCCGCCTTGCCGACGGCAACTGGGACGGCATCATGGCCGACATGAAGACGATCAAGATTTCGCTGAAGGCGAATCCGCGCAACAACGCGCTGGGCTTCGTGTTCCACAAGCAGGGCACCAACCTGCTCAAGACCAAGGCCGACATCGAGCACGAGGTGCGCGTGCTGCTGGGTGGCATGGCCAACGAAGAACTGTTCTTTGGCGAGCAGGGCACCACCAACGGAGCGCACAACGACATCACGCGGGTTACGCGGCTGCTGCACCACGCGGTGGGCGAGATGGGCATGTACCGCCAGACCCGGCTCAACTTTGGCGCGCTTGGCAAGGACAGCAACGGCGCAATGCGCGACCCGGACGCGCAAACCCGCGCCATCATGGAGGCGCAGAGCGAGCGCCTGTACGCCGAAACCAAGGCCGTGCTGGCGCGGCACAAGGCGTTGACGGAACACCTGATGGGCAAGCTTCTGGAGGCCGGCGAGATGAACCTGAGTGCGGTGCTGTCGGAGGTTCGTGAATTCGAGGCGGGGGTTCAGCAGCCTTGAACTGCCGGCACTACCAAAGGTGCTTGCGATCAATCCCGGTTACCCGGTCAATCTGGCGGTGGCTCGTGCCAGCCCCCAGCAGTGTCAATATCGTCGTTTGTAGATGTGGCTTCAAGACGTTCAATCCAGTTTCCCCTCGTGCATGAGGG
>JANNDB010000910.1:0-2442 GCA_031387285.1 Betaproteobacteria bacterium
CTGGCCGAGGCCCAGCCCAACGCGATCGGCAATGGCCGATTCAATGCTTGCTCGGCGGGGAGCAATCCGCGAGCAAAGCCGGCGGCCGTCACCCCGATGAGCGCATTGGAACGCTGCGTGCACAGTGCAAGCCACAATACTGGCAATCCCATGTAACTGCCCGATCTGAAGCCCGTACGCCAGCGCTGGCCGTGGCGGATATTCTGGGAGACTGTGCGCCACCTGACGAAATCGATCGACGCCCAAAGCCCATCCATGTTGAAGGACACCGCCCACGCAGCCCCGGGTTCCGTTGAGGCCGGCAAACACACGCCCATGATGGCCCAGTACCTGGCCCTCAAGGCGGACTACCCGGATACGCTGCTGCTGTACCGGATGGGGGACTTCTACGAGCTTTTTTATGCCGACGCGCAGAAGGCCGCGCGCCTGCTCGACATCACGCTGACCCAGCGCGGTCAGTCGGCTGGTGCGCCGGTGGTGATGGCAGGCGTGCCGTTCCATGCCGTCGAGTCTTATCTGAACAAGCTGATCCAGCTCGGCGAATCGGTGGCCATCTGCGAGCAGGTGGGCGAGGTCACCGGCAAGGGCCCGGTGGAGCGCAAGGTGGTGCGCGTGATCACGCCGGGCACCATCACGGACGCGGGCCTGTTGCCCGACAAGACCGACCCGGTCCTGATGGCCGTGCACCAGGGGCCGCGCAACCGCTGCGGATTGGCGTGGGTCTGCCTGACGCAAGGCGAGGTGCAACTGGCGCAATGCGACAGCGACACCATCGCCGAATGGCTGGTACGCGCCGGCCCGAGCGAGCTGGTGTTCGGCGCCGACCTGACGCCGGCATTCGAAGCCCGCCTGTCAGCGCTAGCGGCGGCGCACGGCATCACCCTGACGATGCGCCCCCAATGGCAATTCGATGCGGCGTTGGGGCAACGCAAGCTGCAGGAACTGTTGCGTGTGGCCAGCCTCGCGGCCTGGGACGCGCAGGAGCTTCCGCTGGCCCACGCGGCAGCCTCCGCCTTGCTGGCGTATGCCGAACACACACAAGGCCGCGCGCTGAGCCACGTGCTCGGTGTGGCGGTCCAGCGCGATAACGAACTACTGCACCTGCCGCTCAGCACGCGGCGCAATCTGGAGCTGGTGCAGACCCTGAGGGGCGAGAGCGCCCCCACGCTGTTCTCGCAACTCGACAGCTGCCAGACCGGCATGGGCAGCCGCCAGTTGCGCCATTGGATGCTGGAACCGCGCCGCGAGCGCGACACCGCCCGGGCCCGGCTGCAGGCCATCGGCAGGCTGCGCGATGGAGCCTGGCAGGCGCTGCGCGATCAGCTGCGCAGCTGCGCCGACGTGGAGCGCATCACCGCACGGGTCGCCTTGCGTCAGGTACGGCCGCGCGAGCTGGTCGGGCTGCGCCTGACGCTGGGGCGCAGTGCGCAGCTCAGACTGATGCTGCCCGAAGACGACAGCACGCTGGCACAGCTGGCGCAGCATTTGCAACCGCCCGCGGGCTGCGGCGACCTGCTTGCTGCCGCGCTGCGCGAAGACCCGGCCGCCCTGGTGCGCGATGGCGGTGTTTTCGCCACCGGCTTCGATACCGAACTCGACGAGCTGCGCGCCATCCAGGAAAACTGCGACGACTTTCTGCTGGCGATGGAGCAACGCGAACGCGTCCGCACCGGCATTGGCAATCTGCGCGTGCAGTTCAACAAGGTGCATGGCTTCTTCATCGAGGTCACGCAGGGCCAGGCCGACAAGGTGCCCGCCGACTACCGGCGCCGCCAGACCCTGAAGAACGCGGAGCGTTTCATCACGCCCGAGCTCAAGGCATTCGAGGACAAGGCGCTGAGCGCCCAGGAGCGCGCCCTGGCGCGCGAGAAATGGCTGTACGAGCGGCTGCTTGATGACCTGCAGCCCATGGTGCCCGCGCTGGTCGGGCTCGCACGCTCGCTGGCCAGCCTGGACGCCCTGTGCGCCCTGTGCGAACGCTCGCTCGCCCTGCAGTGGTGCGCGCCGCAGTTCGTCGCCGAACCCTGCATCGAGATCCGCGGCGGACGGCACCCGGTGGTCGAAGCGCGCCTGGCCGAGACCAGCAGCGGAGCCTTCATCGCCAACCATACGTCGCTGAGCGGGCGGCAACGCATGCAGATCATCACCGGCCCCAACATGGGCGGCAAATCCACCTATATGCGCCAGGTCGCCATCATCGTGCTGCTGGCGGCGATGGGCAGCTATGTTCCGGCAGAAGCGTGCCGGCTGGGGCCGATAGACGCCATCCATACGCGGATCGGCGCGGCGGACGACCTGGCGAATGCGCAGTCCACCTTCATGGTCGAGATGACCGAAGCCGCCCAGATCCTGCACGGCGCGACCAGCAACTCGCTGGTGCTGATGGATGAGGTAGGGCGTGGCACTTCCACCTTCGACGGCCTGGCGCTGGCCTCGGCCATC
>JANNDB010001052.1:0-2159 GCA_031387285.1 Betaproteobacteria bacterium
TCCGTCCTGCCCGAGCCAGTCGACCAGGCTGCGCCAGTCAATCGGCCCGTTATGCTGTGTCCGCGTCAGTGATTTGGTCTTGCTGGTGGTTGTCATACACGCAAGGGTTTCAACACCCGTACCCATTGTGCCGCCGGAAGACCCCACTGCTGCTCGATCCAGTCGGCCCGCTGCACCAGCTCCGCGCGCGGCGGACGCAGTGGCTGGCGCTGCGCCAGCACCACGGTATTGCCTTCCCGGGTCGCCTTGAACGGCCAGATCGCATCATGGCCAAACGCCGCCGCGATTTTCTCGACGCTGCGCGGGTAACTCGAGGAGCGCCCAAAGAGATTGACGCTCATGGTTCCGTCGGCCGTCAGCAGGCGCCGGCAGTCGGCGTAAAAGGCGGCACTGTCGAGCACGGGCGCCGCCGCATCGTGGTCGTACAGGTCAACCTGCAAGGCGTCCACCGTACCCCACCACCGGGGGTCGCGGATTTCCGTTGCGGCATCGGCCAGAATCACCTGCATGCGCGAGTTGTCTTGCGGCAACTTGAACCAGCCCCTGCATGCCGTCAGCACTTTGGGGTTGATCTCGATCGCCGTCGAACGCATGCGCAGCACCTTGGAGCAGAACTTGGTCAGCGACCCGGCGCCCAGCCCCAGTTGCATGGCGCGGCGCTTGCCGACCGACGCGGGATCGACAAAAAGGAGCCACGCCATCATGCGCTGGATGTATTGGTGCACCAGGACCTGCGGCGCATCGAGCAGCATGGACCCCTGGATCCAGATCGAATCCAGGTGCAAGTGCCGCACCGGCCCGTCATCCGAGAAATACACGTCTGTGAACGGGGCGGGGTCGCTCGAAAGCATGGCGTGTTATACCAGCAAGCCGCGCAATTTCGGCAGTGCGGCACAGGTGTTTTCCCACACAGCTGGGGCCAGGGCTTCGGTAGTCATGCCGCGCAAGGTGGCCACTTCGGCGGCGATAGCGGGCAATTCACCCGGCTCGTTGCGGCCCTGCGCCAGACCAGCCGCGCGCTCAGCTGCGGTTCGATACAGCCAATGGGGCGGGATGTCCGGCGCGTCGGTCTCCAGCACCAGCGCAGCCAGCGGAAGTTCGCGGGCCAGACGGCGCAACCGCAAGGCGCGCTCGAATGTCAGCGCCCCGCCAAACCCGAGTTTGAACCCGAGTTCCACGAATGCCGCCGCCTGTTGCGTACTGCCCGAAAATGCGTGGGCAATGCCGCGCCAGCCCGCCCCGCCTGGCCGCTTGGCGCGCAGGCCCCGCAGCAAGCGGTCGGCCGAGCGGCGCACATGGAGCACCACCGGCAGATCGTGGCGGCGCGCCAAATCAAGCTGCTGCACGTAGAAATACTCCTGGCGCTCGCGCAGCGGGCTGCGGCGCAGTGCCGGCACAAAAAAATCGAGCCCGATTTCGCCAACGGCCACCAGGCGCGGGTCATCGCGGTACCGCGTCAATTGCCCATCCAGAAACGCCAGGTCAGATTCCTGCGCGCGCTCCACATACAGTGGATGAATACCCAAGGCGTAACTGTCGCCCTGCACGTGAGCAAGCGCACGCACGGCATCAAAGTTGGCGCGCGCTACTGCCGGAATGACGCAATGCGCCACTCCAGCGTCGCGTGCACGTGCGCGCATGGGTGCGGCATCGACGGCAAACTCGGGCGCGTCCAGATGGCAGTGGCTGTCGATCCAGCGGTTCATTCGCAACGGGCTGCGATGAAAGAGCTCAAGGCCATTGCGCGGTGCGCTCCATGGGGTGCAGCCCGCGCGCCGCCATTTCGGGCGCGCTCAGCTCGCCTCGGTCTCCGGCTTGAACAGCGCGGCGACGCGGCGCTTGGGCTTGATATTGGCCGAAATGCTGCGCGCCGGGCGCGGTGTCACCGGTTCCCACGCCGCGGCAGCGGGAGTATCCGCTGGCGCCTCGTAGGGCTTGTCGAAGAACGGGTCACGCGATACCGGCGTGGGGCGGGCGTAGTCGCGCTGCGGCCTGCGGTCGGCCCGCTGCGTATCGCGCCCCGCTGCGTCCGGGCGGGCCCGGCGCGGCGCCACACCTGGCTCGTCCGGCACGTCGTCGTTGTTCCCGGCGTACATGCGCCGGCCATCGTTGATGCGCCCCTGCTTGCGGATATCGGGCGCATCTTCCTCGAACTCGAT
>JANNDB010000936.1:0-4721 GCA_031387285.1 Betaproteobacteria bacterium
ATGCAGCGGGGGCTTGCCCGGCCCCTTGCAAGACACCTACGCCTTCACGGACCCTGCCATCAGCCCGGCAACCAGGTACCTTTGCAGCGCGATCACCAGCGCCAGTACCGGAACCAGCTGCACCGTTGCGGCGGCGAAGATGCCTGCCAGGCCCCAGGCGCTGTTCTGGATCGCGATGACCAGCGAAAAGCTTTCGCGCGTCCAGTCGCGCGCCTGGATTACCGGTCGCAGCCACAGGCCGAAGCCATGTCGAATGCCCATGGAGAGGGTCACGATGGTCGCACCGCAGACCACGACCCGGGTCAGCGTGAGGGGTTGGGCAGAGCCTTGCATGGTGCGGAATGGAGCCTGTCGTAGCGGCCGGTGCCAAGGCGCCACGGTGGCTGGCGCCAACTGCCTATCACCAGTAGCAGGCTGCGCATCCGTGCGCTGTCGCACATGGCGGGAAATGCGCTCCCGCGTCGGCGTGGATCGGGGGCCGGTGGGTCACAATGTCAGGCGATGCGGACCGGTACTACCATCGCAAGACCGCAACGTACACGCTGAGTCGGTCCGGATTGCGTACCATCCCAGTCGCCCGAAGGAGAACGTCCATGTCCAAGTGCGGCCCCCGTTTCTACGATGAGGCATCCGTGTTCGATACCTACTGGGCTCACCGGGCCACGCCGGATGCCCCCAACCAGACCATGGAGCGACCGGCTTTCCTGGAACTGCTCGGCGACCCGCGGGGGCAGGATGTGCTGGACCTTGGCTGCGGCGACGGCGGATTTGGTCTGGAACGGTCAGGGCCAGCGCCAGGCCTGGGTCGTCGATGACTACTTTCAGAGCGGGGCGCGGGAGGTGCAGTGGATGGGGTCCACCGTGACCAAGCACCATCGCAGCGCCGAAGGCTACTATGCCGCGCTCAAGGCCGCCGGCTTCACGGTAGACGACGTGCGCGAAGCCTGCCCGCAACGGGCGCACTTCCATGACGACGCCGACTTCGAGCGGCGCGAGCGCATTCCCCTGTTCTTGCTGATGGCGGCCCGCAAGCCCTGAGCAAGCGTGCCCGCGCTGCTGCACGGTCCCCGGATTCAGCGGCGCAATCCATTACCCGGGCCAGGCGCCTTGACAACTGGCTGGGCAGCCAGCGCCGCATGCACACGCTGCAGGATCTGCGCATGCCGGCCCTCTCCGGCGACCGATGCGTTGCCCACCGGCCGATCCGCCAAAGTGAAGTTGCCCTGCCTGTCCTGTCCGCGCACCAGCATGGCAAGGGGCTTGTTGCCGCCTTCCTGGCGCACCCGGGGTGACACATACCGGATGGCCAGGCCGATACGCGGCACGTCGGAGCGGTTGGCGTTCGAGCCATGCACGATCCACAGGTGGTGCAGCGACAACTGGCCGGGCTGCAGCACCAGGTCGACCGCCTGCGCTTCGTCCACCGCCACCGCAATCTCCTGGCCGCGCGAGAGCGCGTTGTTGTCGGCGAAGGTGTCGTGCTGCGGCAGGTGCGTGACACGGTGCGATCCGGGGATCACGCGCATGCAGCCGTTTTCGGTCGTCACCGGGCCGAGCGCGACCCAGGCCGTGGCGACTTCCATGGGCGAGAGGCCCCAGTAGGCGCCGTCCTGGTGCCAGCTCACGTAGGCCGGGTCACCCGGAAACTTCACGAACCAGCTCGTGTTCCAGGCCAGCAGGTCGGGGCCGAGCAACGGCTCCACGGCGTCGAGGATCGCGCTTTCGCGCGTGAGCGCGTCGACCCATTCGAAGACGAAGTGGGTATCGGCATGGATCTGCCAGTGCAGGCGCGCGGGCAGGGAGTCGAGCTGGCGCGCGTGGCGCTGGCGAAACGCGAGGTAGGCCGCGCGGTAGTGTGCGGTCTGCGCGGCGTCCAGGGCATCGACCGGGCACAGGTAGCCTTCGCGTTCGAACTGCGTGCGTGACAGCGCAGTGGCGACGGCAGCCATGCCTTGTGCAGCCTCAGATCGAGATGCGCCGCGCGCGCGCCACCACGGGCCAGCGCTGGGCGGCGACACCATCGCGCACGGCCATGACTTCGCTGTGCAGCGCGACGGTCGGGCAGATATGGCGCGGTATGCCGTACAACACGTCACCGACCTGGTACTGGTCGGCGCGCGGGGTCTGCAGCACCAGGTGCTCCTCGCTGTGGGTGACCGCCACCGCATCTTCCAGGCCGAACAGGCGTACGCGCGGGTGCGCCATCTCGGAGGCCACCGCCTTGTGGCCGAGGTCGAAACACAAGCGATCGGGTGCGGGTTTGCTGAGCACGCGCGTCAGCAACACGGCAGCGTTCAGGAAATGGTGGTCCGGGCAGACGCCTTCCTGGCCGAAATCCCACAACACCGTGGTGCCGGCGCCGACCTCCACGTCGCCGCGTTGCGCCAGCATGGCAAAAGTCGGTGTGCCGCTGGCGATGATGTTGGGCACAGGGAATCCTTCACCCAGCAATTGCGCGCGCATGGCCCAGACCGGCGCAAAGGTCTGCTCGACCACCTGCTCCAGCTGGGCAGGATCGGTCTCGCGCACATGGCCGTCATAGGCGTGCAAGCCGGCCGCCAGCACGCCGGGGGTATGGCAGATGGCGCGGTACAGGGCGGTTGCCGCGTCGCCCGGGATGATGCCGCTGCGATTCATGCCGACATTGAGATCCAGGTACAGCGGGATCAGTACCTTGTGGGCGCTCGCGATCTGACCGATGCGCTCCAGGTTGGCCGGGTCGTCCACCAGGGTGGAAAAGCGCGTCTGCGGAAAGCGGCGCATCAATTCGATCAGGCGTTCCACATTCGGCCCGATCGGCTGGTAGGCCAGCAGGACGTCCTCCCCGCCGGCGGCCGCCGTCATCTCGGCTTCGGCGATGGTAGAGACCTTGAACTTGTGGATGCCGGCGGCGCGTTTCATGGCGATGATCTGCGGCAGCTTGTGCGTCTTCACGTGGGGCCGCAGACGGTCCACACCACCAGCCATGCTGATCATGCGTTGCAGGTTCTGCTCGATGCGCGCGGGGTAGAGCAGCAGGGTGGGAGAAGGAATGTCGGCAGCGTTGGAGATTTCGTACCACTCTGTCATGGGGGGTGTCCTTCAGGCAGTCCAGGGATGGGGCAGGCGCAAAGCGCCAGACCCGAATTTACCCCAGGACGGCAGCGGCCAGGATTTGGCGCACGGCGGCCTACCGGTCTGCGAAATCCAGCGGCAGGCCCACGTAGTTTTCGGCCAGGGAGCGCGAGGCCGCCTCGGAATGCACCAGGTAGTCGAGCTCGGCTTCCTGCACCTTCTGGCCAAAGCCGGCGCTGTCCGGGAAGCGGTGCATCAGCGAAGTGAACCACCAGGAGAAACGTTCTGCCTTCCAGATCCGGCGCAGGCAGCGGTCGGAATACGTGTCCAGGCCCCGGTTGCTGTGGTCGCGGTAGAAGGCTACGAACGCCTCGGACAGGAATTTCACGTCGGTGGCGGCCAGGTTGAGGCCCTTGGCGCCGGTGGGCGGGACTATGTGTGCGGCGTCGCCGGCCAGGAACATCCGGCCAAAGCGCATCGGTTCGGCAACAAAGCTGCGTAGCGGTGCGATGCTTTTCTCGATGGACGGCCCGGTGACCAACTGTTCGCGCGCTTGCGGGTCGAGCCGGCTGCGCAATTCGTCCCAGAAGGCGGCATCGCTCCAGCGCTCCACCTTGTCGGACAAATTGCATTGCACGTAGTAGCGGCTGCGTGTGGCGCTGCGCATCGAGCACAGCGCAAAACCGCGCTCGGTATTGGCGTAGATAAGTTCGTGCGAAACCGGTGGCACATCGGCCAGGACGCCAAGCCAGCCAAACGGATACACCTTCTCGAATTCGGTAATGGCGCCGGGCGGCACGCTGGCGCGGCAGACGCCATGAAAGCCGTCACAACCGGCGATGAAATCGCACGCCAGCGTGTGGTTGGTGGCCGCGCCGCCCGTTCCGATCTGGTAATGCACCTGGGGCGTCTGGCCGTCGAACCCGTGTACGCTGACGTCCGAGGCGCTGTACACGGTCGCCAAGCCGCCTGCCGCCCGGGCATCCATCAGGTCGCGTGTCACTTCGGTCTGCCCGTAGACCATCACACCCTTGCCTGCGGTCAGGCGCCCAAGGTCGATGCGGTGCCGCCTGCCCTGGAACAGCATGTCAAAGCCGCCGTGGGGCAGGCCTTCGCGGTGCATGCGCGCGCCGACCCCCACCGCGTCCAGCAGGTCCACCGTCACCTGCTCCAGCACACCGGCGCGGATGCGCCCGAGCACGTAGTCGGCACTCTGGCGCTCGATGATCACGTTGGCTATACCGGACTGGGCCAGCAACTGGCCAAGCAGCAAGCCGGACGGGCCGGCACCGATGATGGCAACCTGGGTACGCATGGGTTTCTCCGCCTGGATGAATGGCAGGAGCTTAGCGCCTCAGGCCGGCGTGGTGGGTGCCGACAGCAGACAGCCGAATTCGCGCGCGAAGTCCACCGACACCCGCGCATGCACCGCGCCCTGCTTGTCGAAGAAGCGCAGCGTGCCGCGCAGGCCGAACACCCCCTCGTGCCAGATGTTGGGGTGGATGTACAGGCCCTGGTGTCCGTCGAAGCGAAAGCACACGAAAGCCGCGGGCGCGATGTCGTCGCCCGGCAGCGCGAGCGGCACCAGGAACGGCCGGCGATCGAGCGGGAAGAAGAGCTGGCCGCCGTCCGGATGGTAGTTCGCATGCCAGAGCAGGATCCGCCGC
>JANNDB010001114.1:0-1775 GCA_031387285.1 Betaproteobacteria bacterium
TGGAATGCTTGGCCGGTTCGGGTCGTCCAGACCGTAGGCGGCACGAAAAAGGACCAGGTCGAGATGGTCGAAGTTGCCGTCACCGTTGGCGTCCACCAGGGCCAGGCGGATCGGCGTCCTGGCACTCGCCGCGCAGCAGCCTGGCACATTGTCCAGGCGCAGCACGGCGGCGTACGCGTCCAGCATCGGCACATCGGGATTGCTGGCCGTTGTGCGGCTGGAGCGGCGGATCAGGTCCACCGTGGCTGCGACCGGCTGCGCGCGCAGCGCCGGCGACAGGTTCCAAAGGTACGAGGCCAGCCCCGCGACCAGCGGCGTCGAAAAACTGCTGCCATTCACCTTTTGGCCATCCAGCACGACGTTCTCGCCCACGGCGCGGATGTCGGCGCCCACGAAGTTGAACTCGGACGGACCGATGGCAGGTGGCGCAGATCCGGCGGCAGGTGGCGTGACGCCGTCGGTACTGCTGTCAACTACCAGAAGGTTCGCCGGACTGAGTGCATTTGCCGGATCGGCGCTGTTCGATTGTTGAACGACCAGGGCGGCGGTCGCGGCATCGAAGCTGAGGTCGGGCAGGCTCGGGATGGTGGTGCTCCTCCACAACGCGGGATCGGTCAGCAGGCTTGCGAGTGAACCCAGGTGCGTGGCGAGCGCTGGCGCAGAGGCCAGGCCCGCGTTCTTGAACCCGGGGTAGTTCCTTGCCAGGAAGCCCTCGGGCTCCAGGTTGACGTTGCCCGCCGATTGCGTGATCAACACTTTTTGCGCGAGGTTGGCGGCCTTGAACAGGTAGGCCCACTCACCGGCCAATATGGCGCGTCGCGCGATCTGGAGGCGCAGGCTATCGGTAGGCGTCACCCGGACCGACTCGGCGTTGCATGCTGAGTCCGACATTGCGCCGCAGAACCCGTCATCGGCGAAATTGAGCGAGCTGGTCAGGATCAGGCGGCCCTCGGAATCGGCCGCCAGCGCGCCGATGAGGTGCTTGATGGCCGCACGCATGGCGTCGAGTGTGTCGAGGCCATCGGCCTCCACCTGGTGGATGACCAGGCAGTCCTTGAATCCGTTGGCACCGGTCGGTATGACAGCCTGAAAGCGTCCGGCCAAGGTTGCTGCGACGTCATAGCCATGCCCATCCTCGCTCTGGCCAGTGCCATTCGGATCAAATTCGAACGACAGGATGTCGACCTGGCTGAAAAAATTCGGACGTGCGAGCGCCAGGCCGAACTTGTCCCAGACATAGACATGGACGGCCCGTGCCTTGCAGTCGGCGGGGGCTGCAGTTCGCGCATTCCAAGCGTGCGGGAAGCGGTTGCCAAGCAGATGGGTGATGCCCAACGCAGTGACTGGCTTGCCCGACGGGAACACGGGCAACACGGCTGTGCTCGCGACTTGACCAGGCGCCGCGAACGCAATACCCGGCTGGGCCCGAAGGCGCGCGGCCAGCAGTTGCAGCGCCGCCACATCATCCTGGCGTGGCACCTCGATCAGCACCAACAGCGACCCGGGGGCGGCGGAGGTGATGCCCAGCGCGCCAATCGCCCGCCCGGCCGCATTGACCTGGCCAACCGTGGCTGTCGGTTCGAGCGCAACAAACAGCCGGCGCAGCAGGAACCCGTTGCTGATATCGGCCGCTGCAGCGCGTGTATCGGCGACGGCGCCAAGGGTTGGCCCCGCTGCGAGATCGTCGCTCCCGGCCAGCAGCACCGACACCGCGGGCGCTGCCGGACTTGCGCCACCACCACAGCCGGGCAGCGCCAGGCTCAGCACCAGACAGG
>JANNDB010000003.1:0-4448 GCA_031387285.1 Betaproteobacteria bacterium
CGCCCGTGCCATTGCAGACGGCGCCCTGCTGGCCCTGATCGCCAGCCTCGGGCTGGCGCAGCTGTCGCATGAAATCACGACCAGCGTCGCGCAACTCGCGTTTGCGGCGCTGACTTTTCTGGCGCTGGCCGCCCTGCAGAATCGCCCCGGAAGCGCCCGCGTGGCGCTTGGCGCCGGCTTGCTTGGGCTTACATTCAGCGGCGCGCCCAGCCTGGCTGCCTACTTCGGCATTGGCGGCGCGCTGCTGCACCTGGTTTGCGACGGACCGGAGAGCGCTGGTCCGCGCTCACGCTGGCGCGCAGTCGCGGCCGTGGTTGCGTTCACAGTAGCTGCGGCCTTTCTCGCGTGGCGGTTCGACCTCTGGCGCTGGCGCATCCTGTTGCCGCTGAACGCGGGCAGCAAGGACTGGCGCAATCTGGCGCGGCTGTTGTTGTGGTTCACCTGGCCGGCCTGGCCGCTGGTGGTATGGACGGTCTGGCGCTGGCGCCTGCAGATATTTGGCCGCCCGGCAAGCTTGCATCTCGCGCTGCCGCTGTGGTTCGCGGTGGGTGCCATTGTCGCGACATTGACAACCAAACCGCCTGACCGCGCACTCCTGCTGGCCCTGCCCGCCCTCGCCACGCTGGCGGCGTTTGCCCTGCCGACGCTGCAGCGCAGCGTATCGGCGTTGGTCGACTGGTTCACCCTGCTCTTCTTCACCGGCTGTGCAATCACCATCTGGGTCATCTGGATCGGCATGCAGACCGGTGTGCCCCGGCAGGCCCTGATCAATGTGCTCAAGCAGGCCCCCGGCTTTGAGGCCGTGTTTTCGCTGCCGGTGTTCCTGACCGCGCTGGTGGCCAGCCTGTGCTGGGGCTGGCTGGTGGTATGGCGGGTGGGCCGCCATCAGCCGGCGATCTGGAAAAGCCTGGTCTTGCCGGCCGGCGGGGCCGCCCTGTGCTGGCTGCTGCTAATGACGCTGTGGATGCCGCTGCTGGATTTTGTGCGCAGTTACACCGTGGTGGTGCGCAACGTGAGCAGCGTAGTCGGACCGACCGCCTGCCTGCACGAACTCGAACTCAGCCGCGAACAGATTGCGGCCTTTCAATACCACGCGAACTACCGGCTGCGCAACCTGGGCGACCCGATTGCCTGTGACTGGCTGCTGGTGAATCCCCTGGCCCGAACGGGGCTTGAGACAAAGGCCCAATCGTCCCAATGGCGGCTGCAGGCGACCGTGCGCCGCCCGTCCGACAAGGGGGACGACGTGCTGCTGTTCAAGCGGGTTGCGCCGTAGCCATCGCAGCAGGTAACGTGGCCGGGCGTACCCGAGTTGCAGGGAACTCGATCGAAAAGCTGGAGCCCTGGCCCGGCACGCTGGTGATTCGCAACTGCGCGCCGTGGCGCTGCGCCACGTGTTTGACGATCGCCAGGCCCAGACCCGTGCCGCCGGTCTCGCGCGACCGACTGCGGTCCACCCGGTAAAAGCGCTCAGTCAGGCGCGGGATGTGCTCCGGGGCGATGCCGGGTCCACTGTCGGAGACGGAGAAGACCGCCTCCCCGCTGTCCAGCAGGTGCCACGCCACGCGCACCTGCCCGCCCGAAGGCGTGTAGCGGATCGCGTTGTTGACCAGATTGGCCATGGCGCTCTGCAATTCGGCCTGAGAGCCCGCCAGCGTGAAATCGGCCTCCAGCGCGAAAGACAGCGCGTGGCCGGGCTGCGCCATCATCATGGAAAGGTTGCGCGCCTCCTGTTCGCACTGCGCCAGCAGCAAGCGCGCGTCGATCCATTCGTCCATGCGCGGTGGCGGGCTGCCCTCGAGCGCCGAGAGCGTCAGCAGGTCATCCACCAGCGTCTGCATGCGCCGCGCCTGCTGCGCCATCAGTGTGAGGTAGCGCTGCCGGTCCGGGAGGTCCAGCGGCAATGTCTGCAGCGTTTCGACGAAGCCGCTCAGAACGGTGAGCGGTGTACGGATTTCGTGCGACACATTGGCCACGAAATCACGCCGCATCGCCTCGGCTTGTTCCAGCGCAGTGACATCGCGCGACATCAGCAATTTGTGGCCGTCGCCATAGGGATGCAGTTGTACCGCCAGGCGCATCGGCCGGCTGCTGGTGGAGGCCGGCGCAGGCAGCACCACGTCGCGCGAGAAGTCGCCGCCAGCCTGGTAGGCGGCAAAGGCAGGATCGCGCACCAGATTGCCTACATGCTGGAGCAGGTCACGTCGCGGGTCGAAGCCAAAATGATCTGCAGCGGTCTGGTTGCACCATTCGATGCGGCCGGACTCGTCGAGCAGCACCACCCCGTTCGGCGAGGCCTGGATCGCTGCCAGGAATTCCTGCAGTCGGGCCTCGCTTTCCTGCGCCAGCCGGTCGCGCGCGCGCAGCAGGCGCCGGGTGCGTTCCGCCACTTCACCCCACAGGCCTGCAATGACGGGGGACTGGCTGGTGTCGCCCTCGCGCAACCAGGCCAGCAGGTAATGGCTACGCCGTATGTCCAGCATCACCCACACGACGCTGGCAATCACCATGCCCAGGACCACCCCAAGCAGGGCATCGCGGGCGGATAGCAGCCAGTAGCCCAGCAGCCCGCCCGCAAGCTGAAACAGGAAGAATCGCGAAACGCGCCAGATCATGCGCGCATTGTGACGGCTGGCACCGGCGATTGCGGCGCCGGTCAGCGGCCCGGACTCGGCAGCGCCTGGGGTTGCGCGGTGATCCGGTAGCCGGCGCCGCGCACGGTCTCCACCATTACCCCCGCTTCGCCGAGCGCTTCGCGCAGGCGCTTGACGTGCACGTCGACCGTGCGCTCCTCGATATAGACATGGTCGCCCCAGACCTTGTCGAGCAGCTGGCCGCGGCTGTGCACGCGCTCGGCGTGCTTCATCAGGTAGTGCAGCAACTTGTATTCGGTCGGCCCGAGCTTGAGCGGCTGCGCCTGGTGCGTGACACGGTGGGTTGCGGCGTCGAGCTTCAACTCCCCCACTGCGACACTGTCGGCAAGTTGTTCGGGTGCACGGCGGCGCAGCACGGCACGGATACGCGCCAGCAGTTCCTGGGTCGAGAACGGCTTGGTGATGTAGTCATCGGCGCCCGAATCGAGGCCGGCCACCTTGTCGCGTTCGTCGCCGCGCGCCGTGATCATGAGTATCGGTACCGGCTTGGTACGCGGGTCGGCACGCCATTGCTTGGCCAGCAGAAGGCCACTGCGATCCGGCAGCATCCAGTCCAGCAGGATGGCGTCGGGCAGGATCTCGTTCAATTCGCGTTGCGCCGACACCCCGTCTGCGACCCAGATCGGCTGGAATCCGTTGTGGCGCAGGTTGACGGCGATCAGTTCGGCGATCGCCGGTTCGTCCTCCACGACCAGGATACGTGGCAATTTCTTCATCGGCGCATGTTCGATCGTGCTCAGCGCACCACCGACTCGATCTGGTCCATGGGTGTATGGCGCACATCGGCACCCTTGACCACATAAATGGTGAATTCGGCGATGTTCTTGGCGTGGTCCCCGATACGTTCGATCGCCTTGGCGACGAAGAGCAGGTCCAGGCTGGCCGATATGGTGCGCGGGTCTTCCATCATGTAGGTGATGAGCTTGCGCACGAAGCCGTCGAACTCCTTGTCGATGGCATCGTCCTCCTTCAGGATCGACAAAGCCATGGTGGCGTCCAGCCGCGCGAAGGCGTCGAGCGACTTGCGCAGCAGGCCGGAAGCCAGGTCCGACACCACGCGCAGCTCTGAAGCCGGCAGCGCGCGCGCCGAGCCGCTGTCGTTGATGGCCCGCACCATGCGCGCGATCTTCTCGGCCTCGTCACCGGCGCGCTCCAGATTGGCGGTGGTCTTGGAGATGGCGATCAGCAAGCGCAGGTCGCGCGCGGTCGGCTGGCGCCGCGCGATGATGGAAGACAGGTCATGGTCGATCTCGTCTTCCATGGTATTGACGCGCGATTCGGCGTCCATCACCTGGCCGGCTGCCTCGGAGCTGAACTGCGCCAGGGCGTAGACCGCGGTGCGGATCTGCGACTCGACCAGACCGCCCATCTCCATGACGCGTGTGGAAACCGCCGTCAACTCGCTGTCGAACTGGCTTGATAGGTGTTTGTCACTCATGCTGTGTTCCTTGGATACCGGCCGATCAGCCGAAGCGACCGGTGATGTAGTCCTCGGTCTCCTTGCGCGCCGGCTTGAAGAACATCTGCTCGGTGGAGCCGAACTCCATCAAGTCGCCCAGGTACATATACGCGGTGTAGTCGCTGCAGCGCGCCGCCTGCTGCATGTTGTGGGTCACGATGACCACGGTGTAGACATTCTTGAGTTCGGTGATCAGCTCCTCGATCTTGGCGGTAGAGATCGGATCCAGCGCAGAACACGGTTCGTCGAGCAGCAGCACCTCGGGCTTGATGGCGATGCCGCGCGCGATACACAGCCGCTGCTGCTGGCCGCCCGAGAGACCTGAGCCGCTCTGG
>JANNDB010000007.1:0-2206 GCA_031387285.1 Betaproteobacteria bacterium
GCGGCACGGCGCGGGGTGTTGATGGCGGGCGTGAGTGCGGGTGCCAACGTCTGGTTCGAACACGCGCTGTCCGACTCCGGCGGCAACGGACTGGCACCCATGACCGGTATCGGATTGCTGGCCGGCAGCTGCTGCCCCCACTATTCCAGCGAGCCCCAACGCCAGCCGGCATTTGCGACCGCAATCGGCCGGGGAGAATTGCCCGACGGCATTGCCATCGACGATGGGGCTGCGGTGCTAATCGGTGCGGACGGCGCTCGGCTCGCGTTTGCGGCACGCCAGGGCGCCGGCGCCCGCGTGGTGCGTCGCGTGGGCAACGCCGTCGTCTGCGAGCCCATACCAGCGGCCATCAGGCCATAGCGGCAGCCTCCGACTCGATCCAGTTGCAGACTGCCTGGACTTCCGGCAGCGCGCGTGCACCGGGGCGGCAAATCAGGTGGTAGGCCCGCGCAGGGTGCAACTCGGTATCGAACGGGCACACCAGGTGCCCCGAAGCGACTTCGCTGTCCAGGAATGGATACGTGCCCATCATCACGCCGTGGCCGGCCAGCGCCGCCTGCAACACCAGGTTCGAATCGCGCATGGTGGTTTCCTGCGCGAACTTCAGGTCGCTTTGCTTGACCAGCCTGAGCCAGGCGTTCCACTCCTCGCGGTCCCACTGGTGGATGATCGGGTAACGCGCCAGATCGGCCGGGCGTTTCAGGCCGCCGCGCTCCTTGAGCAGGGCGGGACTGAGCGAGGGACGGTACACGATCTCGAACAGTCTCTCGTTTTCCAGCCCGGACCATTCGCCGGTTCCCCAGTCCACACCGACCATGCTGATCAGTTGCTCGGCGCTGGTGATGCGCGGGCTGTTGTGCAGGACCAACTCAATCGTCGGGTGCTGCCGATAGAAGCGGCTCAGGCGTGGGATCAGCCAGCGCGACCCGAAGATCGGCCCCACGGCGAGCGTCACGGTCTTGCGGTTGCTTGTGATGTGGGCATCGACCTCGGCCCGGATGTCGTCGAAGGCCCGGCTCATGACGCGTGACAGCGAACGCCCGGCATCGGTCAGCACCACACGGCGGGTGTGACGGGTGAACAGGGGGCAGCCCCAGTCCGACTCCAGCTGGCGGATCTGGTTGCTCACGCTGGTCGGGGTCACGCGCAGTTCCTCGGCAGCCGCCTTGAAGCTGAGCAGGCGCGCCGCGGCTTCGAACGAGCGCAACGCGGTGAGCGGAAGACGGGTGCGTGAATGCATACACGCGAGTTTATCCAGCCGGCTCCCATGAATAAAACAATTTATATCCATGCGGAAAAAATGATCGTTTGTCGTTGGTACGCGCTGCACCCAGACTGCGGCTGCGGAACAAGACTGCCCGACACTGCCATGCGACCATCGACCACCCAGCCCCCGGGCCTGCTTTGCAGAACGGCACGGGTATGACTGGCCCGGTCCACAGCAGCATGGTCGCCAGGCGGCTTGCGCACAAACGACTTCCGCGCACAATTTTCGATTTCATCGACGGCGCTGCGGGCAATGAACATGCCGCAGGCCTGAACCAGTCGGATCTGGAACGCATCCGTCTGGCCCCGCGCGTGCTCGCGGACGTGGCCAGCCCCGCACTGGGCAGCAGCTTTCTCGGGCTCGATCTGCCGCTGCCCTTCGGCATCGCCCCCATGGGCATGTGTGACCTGGCCTGGCCGGGTGCGGACCGTGCGATGGCGGCACAGGCGGTGCAAAGCGGCATTCCGCTGTGTCTGTCCACGGCCAGTTCCACCAGCCTTGAGGACATGCACACGCAGACCGGCGGGCGGGCCTGGTTCCAGCTCTATGTGAGCGGCGCGGCTGAGGCCGGTTTCGCGATGGCCGATCGCGCTGCGAAGGCGGGCTACGACGTGCTGATCCTGACCGTTGACGTGCCCAAGGTGGCGCCACGGCCGCGAGATCTGCGCAACGGGTTTCAGACGCCGTTCCGGATCCGGCCGAAGCAATTCATGGACTTCGCGCTGCACCCGCGCTGGTCGATTACCAGCCTGTTGACCGGTGTACCGACCACGGCCAACTTCCGCCTCGCCGACGGCAGCAACCAGTTCGACCGCGGTGCCTCCCGCGCCGGTGCCAACTGGGCCTTCCTGGAGCATTTGCGTGCGCGTTGGAAGGGCCAGCTCATCGTCAAGGGCGTGCTGAACCCGGACGACGCAAAACGCATCCAAGAGCTGGGTG
>JANNDB010000025.1:0-3986 GCA_031387285.1 Betaproteobacteria bacterium
CGCCCGTGATAAAAAGAGGCAACATCACGCTCGAGTAGCGCTTGTGCCCGCATTCCCACCTGTACCGGAAACCCCATGACCCCTTTCACGCAGCTTGACGTCCAGATCGACGCGTTTGTCGCCACCATCACCATGAACAGCCCGCCGGTCAACGCGCTGACGCGCACGCTGAACGACGAGTTGACGCACGCGCTGGACCAGATATCCGAGATGGACGAGGTCCGCGTCGTGGTCCTCACCGGTGCCGGCAAGGTGTTCTGCGCCGGTGCCGACCTCAAGGGCCGTGCCGAAAACATCAAGGAACCGGGCGACCTGGTGGCCCATTCACGGCGCACGCGCGAGTGTTTCCATGCCATCCGCGAATGTGCCAAGCCCGTGATCTGTGCCATCAATGGCGCGGCGCTGGGCTCCGGTCTGGCGATGGTCGCCTCGGCCGACATCCTGCTGTGTTCCGACAAGGCCTCGGTCGGACTGCCCGAGGTCGACGTCGGCCTGCTGGGCGGCTGCCGCCATGGGATGCGCCTGTTCAGCCATTCCCGGCTGCGCCGCATGATGCTGACAGGTTACCGGGTGAGCGGCGCCGAGCTATACCGGCTGGGCATTGTGGAGGCCTGCACAACACCCGAGGAACTGCTGCCCGCCGCACGCGAGCTGGCAGCAACGATCGCCTCCAAGAGCCCGGTCTCCACGCGCATGGGCAAACACACGCTCAACGTGATCGAGGACATGAGCCTGCGCGACGGTTACCGCTACGAACAGGACATGACGGCCATCATCGGAAAGACCGACGACGCAAAGGAAGCCCAATTGGCCTTCAAGGAAAAGCGGCCCGCCGTTTTCACCGGGCGCTGAGGGCGGGGCGCCGGCACGGCTGGCCTTTGAATCCGTGCTCGATGCACGTGCGCTGGCGCCCGGCGCACTGGCGTTCGTGACGTTGGCGCCGGTCATTGCCGGGATTTATTCACGTTTGCGATGGTGGGTTTTCGACCGTGTAGGAGCCAGACTACCGAGGGTGGTCTTTCCATCCGATTCCCGCAACTGCGTGCCCGGCGAATACTCAAGGCACCCAATCACCGACGCAAAGGAATGCCATGTCAACCTACCTCAATGCACACCTCGTGACGCCCACGCACTTGATGGATCAGGTCGATATCTATATCAATATCGCGCAGGACAGCGTTGACAGCGGGTTGGAGAGCGACTTTGACGACTACCAGCCCGAGATCCTGCACCGCCCCATTGCGAACGCCGGCAGGAGCCGGACAGCAACGGTTGCGCGCCGACCTGCCAAGCGCACGCGCGGTCTCGCCGAAGTGGCTGCCGAGGTGTCCCGCAGCTAGGAGCGTGGGCTTTGTCGCCGGGTAACATAGCCGGCATGATGCGTTCGACCCTGGGCCTGCTTGCCACCGCTGCAATATTCTTCGTCGGCCCCGCTGGCGCCAGCATCCACAGCGTCGCCGAGTGCCGCGAGGGAGCGGAGTTCATCAGGAATGCCGCACTCTCCCGCGCCAACGGCCAACCGCGAGAAGCCTTCCTGGACCGCTTGCATGGTGACCTGACGCTGATCCGCGGCATGCCCCGTGCTTCGCGCTGGTTCGCGCGCGACAAGTCCGACGAGTTGCTGCTGATCCGCCACGTCGAGCGCGCGTACGACAGCCCGATGGATCCGAAGGCGCACGAAGAGGCGTTCTTTTCCGAATGCAACACGACTCCGAAGACCACGGACGACGGCGACACGATCTAGACGGAGCCAGCATGCCTTACCCGACCCCTTTTGAAGCCGGCAACGGCAACCAGACCACGACCTGGCAGGCGTGTATTGCTTTTTATGAAAAGCTCGCGGCGGATTTTCCGGGTGTTCTCCGGTTCTGGCAGATAGGGGAGTCGGATGGCGGGTTCCCGATGCATGCCGGCGTGGTCACAACCGACGGCGAACACGACCGAGAACGCCTGGCCGGGCGGCCACTGTTCTTCAACAACAACGGCATCCATCCGGGCGAACCCGAAGGCATCGACGCCTGCATGGCACTGGTGCGCGACTTCTGCACAGAGCCACAACGCCTGGCAGCGCTGGGGCCTGCGGTGTTCCTGTTCATCCCGGTCTACAACGTGGACGGCTGCATCAACCGCAATGACAGTTCGCGCGTGAGCCAGGTTGGTCCCGAATCCTTCGGTTTTCGCGCCAACAGCCGCAACCTCGACCTGAACCGCGATTTCGTCAAGTGCGACAGCCTGGCCGCGCAGGTCTTCAACCAGTTCTTCACCGACTGGGACCCGGATGTGATGGTCGACACCCACACGTCCAATGGCGCCGACTACCAGCACACGCTGACGCTCATCCACACCCAGACCGACAAGCTCGGTGGCGAGTTGGGCGCTTTCCTGCGCGACACCATGCTGGACGCGATCTACGCCGACATGGCGCAGCGCGACTGGCCGATCAGCGCCTACGTGCATCCGGTGCGCGAGTCGCCCGAGCATGGCCTGTCGCACATGCTCGACTCGGCGCGTTTCTCCACCGGGTACGCGGCCCTGCACCACACGATCGGCTTCATGCCCGAGACCCACATGCTGAAGGCTTTCGCCGAACGTTATGCGGTGACGCGGGCACTGGTCGAGTCGGTGCTGGCATTCACCGTGGTGCACGGGCCGCGCATTCAGGAGCTGCGCCAGGCGGCGCGCCAGCAGGCCGCCGTGCGCAAGCGTTGGCCGATTCACTGGCAGATCGACTACAGCCGGCCGCGCATGGGCGCGTTCAAGGGCTTCAAGGCGGAGTACCGCCCGAGCGAGCTGGGCAACTACCAGCGCCTGGCCTACGATCGAACCCAACCGTGGGAGGCCGACATCGCGGTGTACGAGCGCTGCGTGGCCGATGTCACCATCGATGCGCCCAGCGCCTATGTGGTTCCGCAGGCCTGGCGCGAGGTGATCGAGCGCCTGTCCTGGAACAAGGTGCAATGGCGCCGCATCGAGCGGGACGAGACGCGCATGGTGCGCTGCTGGCGCGTGACCTCGGCCCGCGCCCGTGTTATGCCGTTCGAGGGCCATATGTTCCACGACGCGCTCACAGTCAGCCAGCAGGAAGAGAGCTGCCTGCTGCGCGCCGGTGACTACCTGGTGCCGCTCGACCAGCCACGCGCGCGTTACGCCGTGGAAACCCTGGAGCCGCAGGGCCACGACAGCTTTTTCCGATGGGGTTTTTTCAACAGCATCCTGGAGAAGAAGGAAAACTATTCGGATTACGTGTTCGAAGACATTGCGCTCGAGATGCTGGAGCAGGAGCCGGAACTCGCTGGCCGCTTCATCCAGTGGAAGGCCAGCCATCCCGAACTGCTGGGTGACCAGCGCGCCGTACTCGACTTCATTTTCGCCAACGGCCAGCGCTACCGCGAGCCGGGCTGGATGCGTTACCCGGTGTTTGCGCTTCCCTAAACCTGCAGCAGGGTGGCTGCAATGTTGACGACGAGCGCCAGCACTGTGGTATTGAAAAAGAACGCCAGTACACAGTGCAGCAGCGCGATTCGGCGCATGGCGCTGTTGGTGAATACCACGTCCGCCGTCTGGCCCGAGGTGCCGATCACGCCGGCGACATACAGGAAATCCGGGTAGTCGGGCGGATCGTCGCCTGGAAACTGGATGCCTGGCACCTGCTTGCGGCCCACACTGAGGTAGTAGTCATGCGCGTAGTGCATGGCGAACATCAGGTGTGTGAAGGCCCATGAGGTGATCACGGTCAGGGCCGCCAGCAGGATGCGGCCCTGGCGCGCCGGCGCGGACATCCCGCGCACGGCCGAGAGCTCCACCACGATCGCCAGCAACATCACCAGCGCCGTCAGCACCACCAGCAGCAGCAGCATGCGGCTGCCTTCGTCCTGCTCCAGCGCACGCTCGTGCATGGTCTTGCCCGACGCTCTGGCAATCATGCTGCCCGTAAGGACCATGTACAGGCACACCGCCAGGTTCCAGCAGACCAGGAAGCGTGTTGA
>JANNDB010000108.1:0-2740 GCA_031387285.1 Betaproteobacteria bacterium
GGTATGGCCAAGCTGGATCGTCTTGTGCGCGGCGCTGCGGCTCAGCGCCTGCGCGTCGGTATTGGCGCAGATGAACTCCACACCGCCCACGTTGCAGCCGATCATGTGTTCGACCGCATTGCCGCCACCGCCACCGACGCCGATCACCTTGATCTGTGTGCCGAGGTTGAAGGCGTGTTCTTCAATCATTTCAATGCTCATTTTTCTCTCCTGAATTGCAGTTGCCAAATGGATGTTGTCTGTATCTTGCGAACCAGTGGCGCCTGTAACGGCGGCCCGGCGCCCGGCCAGGGGCCGTGCGGGCTGCCGCGCGCAAGCCAGGTCTTGCCGCTGTCCATCCTGTGGGTTTGGCCACGCGGGCCAGGCCGGAAATCGTTTGTCATCAGAAGTTCCCCACAAACCAGTCCTTGACCTGGCCGAATGCTGTTTTCATCGAGCCGTTCTTCTGCGCGACCTTGAAGCCGCGCATGCGCGCCAGCCGCGCCTCTTCCAGGAGCCCCATGACGGTGGCGGCGCGCGCTTGCGCCACCATGTCCGAGAGGGCGTTTGAATATTTGGGTATGCCGCGGCGCACCGGCTTGAGAAAAATGTCCTCGCCCAGCTCCACCATGCCCGGCATCACGCAACTGCCGCCCGTGAGGACGATGCCGCTGGAGAGCACCTCCTCGTAGCCGGATTCGCGTATCACCTGGTGCACCAGTGCAAAAATCTCCTCCACCCGCGGTTCGATGACGCCGGCCAGCGCCTGGCGGCTCAGCAGGCGCGGACCCCGGTCACCCAGGCCGGGTACTTCGACCTGCGTTTCGGCATCGGTCAGCAACTGCTTGGCATAACCACTCTCGACCTTGATGTCTTCGGCGTCCTTGGTCGGCGTGCGCAGGGCCATGGCGATGTCGCTGGTGATCAGGTCGCCGGCGAT
Source organism: Betaproteobacteria bacterium (assembly GCA_031387285.1). Classification (GTDB taxonomy): domain Bacteria; phylum Pseudomonadota; class Gammaproteobacteria; order Burkholderiales; family Burkholderiaceae_C; genus CAISIP01. Next base: position 920 of record JANNDB010000108.1, read on the forward strand.
CGGTATCACCGAGGTGTGGCGGATCGCTCCACCGGTGAAGATGGCCACGTCGGTGGTACCTGCACCGATGTCCACCAGTGCGACACCCAGTTCGCGCTCATCGTCGGTGAGCACGGAAAGGCTCGATGCCAGCGGGTTGAGCATCAGCTGTTCGACCTCCAGCCCGCAGCGGCGCACACACTTGATGATGTTTTCCGCCGCGCTCTGTGCGCCGGTGACGATATGCACCTTGGCCTCCAGGCGGATACCGCTCATGCCGATCGGCTCCTTTACGTCCTGCCCGTCGATGATGAACTCCTGCGGCTCCACCAGCAGCAGCCGCTGGTCGGTCGAGATGTTGATGGCCTTGGCGGTCTCCACCACGCGCGCCACGTCAGCCTGCGTCACCTCGCGGTCCTTCACCGCTACCATGCCGCTGGAATTGATGCCGCGGATATGGCTGCCCGTGATACCGGTGTAGACGCGCGTGATCTTGCAGTCGGCCATCAGCTCGGCCTCCTTGAGCGCAAGCTGGATGCTCTGTACGGTTGCATCGATGTTGACCACGACGCCGCGCTTGAGGCCATTGCTGGCTGCCACGCCGAGCCCGGCGAGCTTGAGCTCGCCGCCAGGCAGTACCTCGGCCACCACCACCATGACCTTGGCGGTTCCGATGTCCAGTCCTACGACCAGGTCCTTGTAGTCTTTTGCCATAGTTTTACCCGTTGCCGTTAGCCATGTGTACTTTTCATTTCTTCTTCGTGTCTGCGACGCCTGTGCTCACCCCGCGCAAGCGCAGTGCGTATCCGTCGGCATGGCGCAGGTCCGCGGTCTCCACGGCGTCGGGCCGACGCTGGTAACGCGAAGTGACCTGGGTCAGCGTCTTGAGGAAACGTGCGGTCCGCTGCTGCACCTCCGCCTCGTTGCCACGCCCGAGTTCGATCACCGCGCCGGTGTCCAGACGTGCGATCCAGCTTCCGCGCCCGCTCAATTCAAGCTGTTCGATCGACAGGTCCAATGCTTCGAACTGCGGCGCCAGCAACTGGTACTGGGCCAGCACCTGAGGCTCCTGTCCTGCCGGCCCGGAAAGCCGCGGCAGTGCCTCGTGCTCCACTTCGCCGGCGTTGGCCTCGAACACTTCGCCAAAGGCGTTCAGCAGGCGCGAATCCCCTTCGGGACCCCAATAGGCGACGGCACGGTGCTCCTGCAGCGTTACTCTCAGCCGATTGGGGAACTCGCGCCGCACGACGGCACGGCGTATCCAGGGAACACCTTCGAACGCCGCGCGGGTGCGGGCCAGGTCGACCGTCAGGAAGCTGCCAGCCAGACGCGGCACAACGTTGGCGCGCAAGGTGATGGCATTGTTGTGCGTGACGTCGCCATGGACGGTAACGACGCTGATGGCAAACAGCCGATGGTTTGCTGCCCAGGATGCGAGCGCGGCGATGGCCATGAGCGTGAACAAGACGAACAGCCCGGCTGCGGTTGCGTTCATCAGGCGCACGTCAAAGGGGAGGACAGGCACATCTGCGCTCATCAGGCAACCTCCGTGCTGTGCACTGCGGTGCTATTCGCCTTGGGAACGGCCCGGCGGCTCATGGTGTGCCCCCGGCAGCCGGGCCTGCGTTGTCCAGGCTGGCCAGCGCCAGAAATTGCAGGCACAGGGCTTCGTAGCTCAGGCCGTCGGCGCGCGCCGACATCGGCACCAGCGAGTGGCTGGTCATCCCCGGCGAGGTATTGATCTCCAGCAGGTAGGGCTGGCGCGTGCGCGCGTCGATCATCACGTCGACACGGCCCCAACCGCGGCAGGCCAGCGTGCGGTAAGCCCTGAGCACGAGCTGC
>JANNDB010000957.1:0-2819 GCA_031387285.1 Betaproteobacteria bacterium
GAAGAGCGCTGTGAGTGGCTGGTGCCCGGCATGCTGCGCGACAAGGTGCTGGCCTTGCTCAAGAGCTTGCACCAGAAGCCGCGTTCGCGTTTTGTGCCCTTGCCGGAGAGTGCCACGCGAATTGCCGCCCAGCTGTCACAAGCCGAGACTTATGGGCACGGCAGCCTGGTGGATGTGTTGCACAAGCTGGTGCGCGACGAAACCGCGCTCGACGTCAAGCGTGGCGACTTCAAGGTCGAGACGCTGAGTCCGCACCTGCTCATGCATTTCAGGGTGGTGGATGAACATGGGCGGCAACTGGGGACCGCGCGCAGCCTGGGGGCGCTCAAATCGCAGTGGGGCGCCCAGGCGCGTGGGGCGTTTCAGGCGCTGGCGACCTTGAAGGCAACGGCGGTGGTTGCACCACTGGCGACTGCGGCGGGAGCCGTGCCGCCTGTCGCTGTTCCGCAGCGCGTGTCGGACTCCCACGCCGCGACACCTGCAGCAGCGACCGCACGCTACACCAGTTGGTCTTTTGGGGAGTTGCCTGAACTGATGGAAATCGGCAAGGGTGCGCAGACGCTGATCGGTTTTCCGGCGCTCGTCGATCAGGGCGACGCGGTCGCCATCGAGGTGTTTGACGAGCCCGAAGTGGCGGCCCTGCGCCATCGAACCGGATTGCGTCGCCTTTTTGCCTTGCAACTGCGCGACGCGGTGCGTTATCTGGAGAAGAATATTCCGGAACTGCAGAAGATGGGCGCGGCCTACATGCCACTGGGTACGCTGGAGGAACTGCGCGCACAGATCATCGAGGTGGGCATGACGCGCGCGTTCCTGCAAGATCCGCTGCCTGGGGACGCGATGGCCTTTGCAACACGCCTGGAGGAAGGGCGAACGCGCCTGACGCTGATCACGCAGGAGGTGGCGCGACTTGCCGCGGTGATTCTGACGGACTACGCACTGGTCCTGCGCAAGATCCGCGACAGCAAACAGGCGATGGAGGCGGCGGCCGACACGGCACAGCAGTTGCAGCGGCTCATGCCGAAATCGTTTCTTGCGCAAACGCCATGGACGCGCCTGCAGCACTTTGCCCGCTACCTCAAGGCCATCGTGATGCGTCTGGACAAGGTGCGCGCGGACCCGGCGCGCGACGCTGCGCGATTGGCGGAACTGCGGCCTGTGGAAGCCCGCTACTGGCGGCTGTTTGCCGAGCGCAAGGGTGTTGCAGACGCTCGCATGGAGGAGTTTCGCTGGTTGATGGAGGAATTGCGCGTCTCGCTTTTTGCGCAGGAACTGCGCACGCCGCAACCGGTGAGCGTGAAGCGGCTCGAAAAGGCGTGGCAGCAGGTGTTGGCATGAGACGTGCCTCGCAACGTCGCTGCGCCAGGCGAACTGCGAAGGTGCTCCGGTGAGCAAAGTCCAGGGGGGAAAGCGCCCGTACTGGCTGCGCCGCCTGGGTGTGCTGCAGCGCCGCGCCGAGCGCCTCGACCCGACCCTGCGCGGACTGGCATGGGTGGCGATGGCCGGTTTCCTGTTTGTAATGCTCAACACCACCATCCGCACGTTGACGCTGCAGATGCACCCCATGCAAGCGCAATTCATGCGCTACATCGCCTCGGTGGTCATCATGCTGCCGCTGGTGCTGCGCGCCGGCATGGCGGCATACCGGCCGAGCCGGATCGGCGGGCAGTTCGGGCGCGGCGCGATGCACACATTGGGGCTGGTACTGTGGTTTACGGCGCTGCCGAAGATTCCCCTGGCCCAGACCACCGCCATCGGTTTCACGGGCCCCATTTTCATCATGATGGGCGCATTTCTGTTTTTCCGTGAAAAAATGCATTGGGACCGGTGGGTGGCTGCCCTGATCGGTTTTGCGGGCGTGATGATCGTGGTGGGGCCGAGCATGACTGGAGCCGGCAGCGTCTACAGCCTGGTGATGCTGGCATCGAGCCCGGTGTTTGCCGCGTCTTTCCTGATGACCAAGTCGCTGACGCGTACCGACCGTGCCGAGGTGATTGTTTTCTGGCAGGCGGTCAGCGTCTCGTGTTTCAGTCTGCCGCTGGCGGTCTGGTACTGGATGCCCCTGGCCCCGGCCCACTGGGTGGCCTTCCTGCTGGCGGGCGTGCTGGGCGTGGTGGCGCATTACTGCGTGACGCGCGGCTTCGCGGTGACCGATATTTCGTCGACCCAGTCGGTCAAGTTCCTCGATCTGGTCTGGGCCGCGGCAATGGGATGGCTGGTGTTTAGCGAGGTGCCCAGCAAGACCACGCTGATCGGAGGCCTGGTAATCTGCGCCTCGACGATCTGGATCGCTCACCGCGAGGCGCGCGGACGCACACTCTGAGCGCCCGTGCGACGCTGCGGCCCTGGCCGCTACCGCCTACAGGGTGGCGAGTCGACCCAGCGCGTCGCGCAGGGTTTCGTCCTTCTTGGCAAAACAGAAACGAACGATGTTCTGGTCAAAGCCGTTGCCGTAAAAAGCGCTCAAGGGGATGGCCGCCACACCCAGTTCCGTGGTCAGCCATTTGCAGAACCCGGCTTCGCCCAGGTTGCGCTCCGGCACCGCCAGACCCGAGATGTCGACGCACTGGAAGTAGCTGCCCTCGCTCGGCAACATCTTGAAGCGGGTGTGCGACAGCCCCTCGCGAAACAGGTCGCGCTTGCGCTGGTAGAAGGCCGGCAATTCGCGGTACGGGCCTGGATCGGCCATGAAGGCGGCAAGGCCATGCTGCACTGGTGTGTTGACGGTGAACACGTTGAACTGGTGGACCTTGCGAAATTCAGCCATCAGGGAGGCCGGAGCCGCCACGAAACCGACCTTCCAGCCGGTCACGTGGTAG
>JANNDB010000142.1:0-7399 GCA_031387285.1 Betaproteobacteria bacterium
CGTACTGATGAAGAGCGACCCGTATGACATCGTTGGCGCGATCGAATTGTCACGCGCCACCGTGCGCAAGATGCACCAGAACCTGGCGTGGGCGGTGGGTTACAACGCGATCGCCTTCCCGCTTGCGGCGGGCGTCTTGTACCCCTTCGTGCTGAGCCCGGAGGTCGCGGCGATGTCGATGTCCGGCAGCACCCTGATCGTGGCGATTAACGCGCTGATGTTGAAGCGCACCAAGCTGGTGGGCATTCGGCAGCCGGGTAAGCCAGCGACGGCGGGCAAGCCCGACGCGGCCGCAATCCCGCTGTCAACCAAGGCGCCTGCAACACCATGAACACACACACCCCGAAGCGCCATGTCGCGTCGTGGCTGATCACGGCATGCGGGGTGTGGCTGGTGGGTCTGGGGCTCTACTTCATCGCGGTGCGTCCGCCGCTCTTGCCCGAGGACACGCGCTTCATGGGGGCCACTGTCGCCCAGATTCAGGCTGCCGTGCCGGGTCTCGAAGTTTGGCTGAAGAAGGTGTTCACCGTCATGGGCGGATTCATGGCCGGCGCCGGTGTGCTCGCGGTGTTTGTTGCCACAGTCGCCATGCCATCGAGGTTGAAGGGCACCTCTTGGGCCATCGCCATTGCCGGCGCGCTCACGGTCGCACTCATGAGCGTTACCAACTTTGCGCTCGACTCCGACTTCAAGTGGCTTCTACTGGCCCCGGCCGCGATCTGGCTCGTCGCCCTCGTGCTGCACGCCACGGGACGCCGAAGCGTCGCCGGGTGATCGCAGACGACGAAAGCATTCATGTCGACGAAGTCTTCGCAATAAGGCAAGCACGTGACCGGAACTCATTCAGCGTTCGGATTCAGACCAAGGCGCTCGTCACGATGGAGGCGCTGTGCATCTTGATGGCGCCAGGCTTCAAGTTCAGCGAGGAAATGCGACCCATCGTTGCGCGGCGCGCGGCGCAGCGCGAATGGCGCCTGCCAAAGGCAGAGCACCGGCCCCACCTTGCCGCGCTACTGGACGTCGTGGCACATGCGATCGAGCTGGCCGCCCCCGCCGGTGCGCGGGAACCGGGCGAGGATTTGCCGGATCACGCTCAGGGCGCAAACGAAGCAACTCCAGAAGAGCGATGGGCCGCATTTCAACGGGCCAACCGCGCCGCAACGACCATCGATTCCCACACAGACGCAGCGTCGTGGCGCCAAGGTCGCCCTTGGCTTGATGCGATTCCCGCCGCCTTCTTGCCGTTGGCGCGCGTCGCGTTCGCGCGCGCCGAGGCGGCGCTCAGCAAGCAACTGGATCGACCTGCCCATGGCAGGGGCTCCGTACCGGACCGGCCACCGGCATAGGCAAGCGCGATGCGAAACCTGTGGCGTCTGATCGTTGTCCTGCGAGTGTTGCTGCCCGAGTACCGCGCCTTGCGCCGATTCACTGCAGGCACCGCCGACAACACGGCGCCCGCCCGGTTCACTGCAGCCCTGGTGGCTCTCGGGCCGACATTCGTCAAGTTGGGCCAGATGCTGAGCACCCGCCCCGACGTGATGCCACAGGCCTATGTCGACGCACTCGCCAGCCTGCAGGAACACGGGCCTGAAGTCCCCCCTGAGGTGGTTGAAGCCACGATCAGCGCAGAACTCGGCCAACCCTTCGAAGCCCTATTCGCCACCTTCGAGCGCAAGCCGGTCGCCGCAGCGTCGCTGGCGCAAGTCCACCAGGCGACGCTGCAAGACGGCACGGTGGTCGCTGTCAAGGTGCAGCGGCCGGATCTCGATCGGCTGGTGCGCCGCGACCTGGACGCGATGCAGGCCGGGCTCGAGTGGCTGTACCGCCTGTTTCCGCGTCGCATGCGGCGAACGAACCTGCGCGCGTTTCTGGCGGAGTTCCGTCGCTACACGCTTCAGGAGCTGGATTTCGCGCAGGAAGGCCGGGTCGTCGACCGGTTTCGCGCCAATTTCAAAGACCGCGACGACGTCAAGTTTCCGGCTGTTCACTGGAGCCACTCGACCCAACGTGTGCTGACGATGGGTTGGGTGCAGGGGTTGCGCCTGCACGAAGCCGTCAAGTCGCTCGACGCCGAACGGAAGCAGCGCCTTGTCACGCGGCTGATCGACGTCATGCTGCAGATGTTTGTTTCCGATGGGCTGTTCCATGCCGATCTTCATCCGGGGAATATCTTCTTCCACCCGGACGGCAGCTTTACCCTGCTCGACTTCGGCATGGTCGGGGAGTTGACGCCGCGGCAGCGGGACCGATTCATTCTGTACTGGTTTGCGGTGGTCCAGCGCCAGACGCGGCGCGCCTTTCACCATTTCAAGGCGCAGACGCAAACGTTGCCGGGTGCAAACCAGGGCGCGTTCTTTGCACGCTTCGCCACGCTTGCCGAGAAGTTCTACACCTCGCGCCTGAGCGAGATGAGCTTCACGAAGGTCTATCTCGAGATGATGATGGCGGGCTACGAGCATGGCTTCGTCTTTCCGAGCGAACTGATGCTGCATGCCAAGGCGCTGACGACGGCGGAGACGCTCATCTTCGTGCTGGATCCAGACGCACGGTTTGAACAGCTTTCCCGGCCTTTCATCGCGCGCGAGTACGCCGCGCGCGCTGGCTCGCTGGACCTTCTCAAACGGCGCTTCACTCAACTGGCGCCTGAGCTCTTGCTGCTGGGAGAAATGCTGCCGTCGGAGTCCCTCGACGAGACCTGGGACTGGGAGGCGACCGTCGAAGTTTTCGGCGAGCTGCGCGATCGCCTCGAAGGCACGATCCGGCGCGCGCTGGAGGGTGGCGGATTTTGGCAGGCGTTGGTTGAGCGCCATGCCGAGGTGGTGCTGAAGACAACGCGGCTTGCCGGATCGGTGGGCGACCTGATGAAGCAGACCTGGGAGCGCTACTACGAGATCGAACCCACGGTTGCGATCCAGCCCACGCTCGGAGCAGTGTTCACTACCCATGCCGCCGCCTTGATTCTTGCGCTGCACGAAACGCTGCTTCGCCATGGCATCGCCGCCGCCGAATCACACCGGCTGATCCACGACATTGGATGGAGCGTCTATAGACAAATGGCCGAGCCGCCGTTGCTCATCGCCAGCGCTTTTACGCGCGATCCGCGCAAGCGTCTCGAGCTGGCGACGGATCTGTTCCGCGGCTTCCCGTTCGGTTCTCCGAGCTATCAATGGCGCGACGTGGCCAGCCCGGACGGCGCAATCGCCTTCGACTGCCTCAAGTGTCCGGTGGCCGAGTTTTTTGCGAGCCGCGACGCGTCGGAGCTTTGCGTGCAAACCTTTTGCCGCCTCGACTTTCCGCTGGCGCAGACCTGGGGCGGACGGCTGGAGCGGTCCGGCACCATCGCGTCGGGCGCGGAGCTCTGTGACTTTCGCTGGTATCCGATCCGGCAGCATGCCGTTGGTGAGATCGACGGGGCTGCTTCACGGGGCCGAGAGCTGAAGAGCGAGTGAGTACATCACCCTCCCGGGGGCCACGCGTGCTCCCCTACCGGGACAAGTACTTGGTGATCGGTGGCCATGGTTCGGTGGGGCGCGTGGTCTGCCAGTACCTCGAAGCGAAGTTTCCCGGCCGGGTCGTCGCAGCCGGGAGGAGCGTCGATGCAGCGGCCGACTTCGAGTCCGTACCGCGCGGGCGTGTCACCTCGATCCAGCTCGATGTCCGTGATCCTGTGATGCTCGATGCTGCGCTCAACGACACGCGGGTCGCCATCACCTGCGTCGACGCCCGCAATCGCGAGATCGCCGAGCGTGTATCCGACAAGGAGCGCACTTCGTTGACATCTCTTCGAGTTACCCGGTGCTGCAGTCCCTGGAAGCCCTGAATGATGGGGCGAGAGCCAGCGGCGTCACCGGCGTCTTGAGCGTGGGGCTGGCCCCCGGTATCACGAACCTGCTGGTTCGTCACGTCCGGGATATCCTCGGTGGGGTCCGCTCGGCCGAGATCACGGTGCTGCTCGGACTTGGCGACACTCACGGCCGCGACGCAATCCGCTGGACGCTTGAAAACAGCCGTGCATTGGGTGAGGCAAAGCGCATTCAGCTTCCGAATCCATACGGAATGCGAAAGGCCTATGGTTTCGATTTCGCCGACCAGCACGTCGTCCGGTGCACCTTGGGGATCGCGCATGTACGAACACGGCTGTGCCTGGAGCCGGCCTGCATGACCCACGTACTGGGCCTTCTCAGCGCGAGCGGAGTAATCGCACTGACAGGGCGCATGGGAGCGTTCGAAGCGCTTGCCCGGCTGCTCGGCGCCGTGCGCTTCGGAAGCGACGCTTTCGTGGCGCATGTCCGAGCGCAGGGGGACGAAGGCGCGGCTGGCGCTTGGGTTTGCGGTCGGAAGGAAGCCCAGGTCACCGGTTTGATGGCGGGCCTCGTGGCGGAGCGCCTCGGCACCACCCGTCTTCTGCCTGGCGTCCGACACATCGAAGAAGCCTTTGAACTCAAGCAGTTTTCGTCGACCTTGGAAGAGGAGGGATTTGCTGTCACTTGGGCCCGCAAGCCGACCCGGGTCGCGTGAACATGTCGAGGTGCGAACCCGCTACGGCAACCGCCTCGCCGCCGCCGGCGCCTTGTGGCCGGCAAGGTGCCCCACCGCACAGACGGCAGGATCTGCCGAGTGCAGACTTGTATGCGCAGTTGCCATACGAGCTGCGAACCACCCTGAATCTACGATTACCAGGAGAACATCATGTCCGACACCAAGAGCCACCCCGCGTGCGAGCATCACCACATGGCCGCTGCGCGCCACGTCGCTGCGGCGTACCACCACTTTCACGCAGTGGCTGCACTCGACAGCTGCAACCATGAGCAGGCCCAAACCCACGCAGCGACCGCCAATACAGAAAGCACCGCCGCTCAAAAGTGCTCGATGACAGCCGCCCAGCACTCGCACAAAGCAACCGTTGCGACGGTGTGAACACCACGGGCTGACGTGCAGACAGTTCCCAACCACGATCCAGGAGAAAAGCACCATGTTACGCAGCACCAATGACCTTTTGGGCTATGCGATCCAGGCCAGCGATGGCACCATCGGACACGTAATGGATTTCTATTTTGATGATGCCACATGGGTCGTCCGATATCTGGTGGTGGATGCGGGTAGCTGGCTCGCGAGCCGCAAGGTGTTGGTCTCGCCCATGGCAATCACTCAGCCGGACTGGTCGGAGAAGTCACTGCGCGTCTCGATGACGAAGGAACAGGTTAGGAACAGCCCGGACATCGACACCGAAAAGCCGGTCTCGCGACAGCACGAGGAGCAGTACCTCACCTATTACAACTACCCGTACTATTGGGGTGGAACCGGGCTTTGGGGTGGGGAAATGTATCCCGGCATGATGATCCCCGGCGTTGACGGGCTGGAGGAACCGCTGACGCGCAAGCTCGAATCGGAGGAGGCGCACGCGCGGGCCCAAGCCGCCCTTCACGACCATGACGACCCGCATCTGCGCAGTTGCAAGGAAGTCGTGGGCTACCACATTCATGCAAGCGATGGCGACATTGGGCACGTGCAGGGTTTGCTGGTAGACGAGCAGAGCTGGGCCATCCGCTACATGGTCGTGGACACCAGCAACTGGTGGCTCGGCCACAAGGTGTTGATCGCGCCTCCCTGGATACACGACGTGAGTTGGGCCGATTCCAAGGTATCGGTCGATCTGAAGCGCCAGGCAGTGAAAGACGCGCCGCCGTACAACCCGGCAGCACACCTGAGCCGTGAACACGAAGCGGGCGTGCATGAGCACTACGGGCGCCGCAGCTATTGGGATGGCGTGTAGCGCCGTAAGGTTCGGATTCAGGATCCGGCGGCGCGACGCGGCACGCAGGGAGGAGCAATGCACGATGGGCGATAGCGACCAATTGCAGGCGACTGTCGATTCGCTGGTCCAGGCCGGCAAAGGCATTCTGGCTGCGGATGAAAGCGGCCCGACGATCGCCCAGCGGTTCAAGTCGATTGGCGTAGAGGCCACCGAGGAGAACCGCCGCGTTTACCGCAGCCTCATGTTGACGACGCCCGGGCTCGGGGTGTTCATCAGCGGCATCATCCTGTACGAAGAAGCGCTTCTTCAACGCGCCGACGACGGTACGCCATTGCCCGAGCTGGCTACGCGACTGGGGATCGTGGCGGGCATCAAGGTCGATGCCGGCAAGATCGCTCTTGCACTTGCACCGGGCGACGAAATCACGCAAGGACTGGACGGGCTGGCAAAGCGCCTTGGCGACTACAAGCGGCAAGGCGCGCGGTTCGCGAAGTGGCGGGCGGTCTACAACGTCTCCGAGACGCTGCCGAGCCGGCTCGCGATCGAGGCCAACGCAGACGCGTTGGCCTGCTACGCCGCGATCTGCCAGGACCAAGGCATCGTGCCGATCGTCGAGCCCGAGGTGCTGATGGACGGCGGTCATAGCCTCGAACGCTGCGCCGAGGTGACCGAGGGCGTCCTATCCGAAGTCTTCCGGGCTCTGCGCCGACACCGGGTGGTTCTCGAGCACATGCTGCTCAAGCCGAGCATGGTCGTTGCCGGCAAGGAGCACGGGCAACCGGCCCGGGTTGCCGAGGTCGCTGCCCAGACGGTCCGCGTGCTCAGGCGAACCGTACCCGCTGCCGTGCCGGGAATTTTCTTCCTGTCTGGCGGGCAGACGCCTGGCGAGGCGACCACGCACCTCGACGCGATCAACCGGCTTGGGCCGCAGCCTTGGGTCTTGAGCTTCTCGTATGGACGCGCCTTGCAGGAGCCGGCGCTGCAGGCTTGGAAGGGGCAGGCCGTCAATACGCGTAGCGCCCAGGCCGCATTTCTCCTGCGAGCCCAATTGAACAGCGCAGCCCGCGAGGGAAGGTACAACGCCGCGATGGAGGCCGCTGGCCAATAGCTCACGCCGGCCCAGACTGCATCGCTGCGTCCACGATCGCCTGCGCCTCCTTCAGAATGCGCTGCAGATGCTCGGCGCCTTTGAAACTCTCGGCGTATATCTTGTAGATGTCTTCGGTGCCTGAGGGCCGCGCGGCGAACCAGCCGCTGGCGGCGCTGACCTTGATGCCGCCGATGGCCGCGCCGTTTCCCGTTGCCTGGCTCAGCACGCTGTCGATCTTTTCCCCGGCCAGTTCGGTGGACGTGACCTGTTGCGCCGATAACGCAGCCAGCTGCTTCTTCTGGGCTGGGGTTGCGGGCGCTTCCACGCGGTCCGCCACCGGGTCACCAAACTCGTTGGCCAGATCGGCATACAGCGCCGCTGGGTCGCGGCCCGAGCGCGCGGTGATTTCGGCTGACAGCAGCGCGGCGCTGATGCCATCCTTGTCGGTGGTCCAGGTCGACCCGTCGCGGCGCAGGAACGCCGCACCCGCGCTCTCTTCACCAGCAAAGCCGAGCCAGCCTTCATGCAGCCCTGTGACGAACCACTTGAAGCCG
>JANNDB010000963.1:0-3011 GCA_031387285.1 Betaproteobacteria bacterium
GCCGAGACGGTCTGCGCCTGCTCCTTGAGCTTGGCGTCGCGCATGATGCGCCGGTTCAGGTCGGTGCTGGCGGGCATCAGGATGTCGAGCTCGCCGGCCTCGTACATGGTCACGGCGGTTTCTTCGGCAGGCACGATCACGAAGCGCACGCCATCGATCCTGGGCGCGCCTTCCCAGTAATCCTTGAAGGCCTTGAGGTAGACGCTCTGCCCGCGCTTCCATTCCGCGAACTGGTACGGCCCGGTACCGGCCGACACCTGCATGAACCAGTTGGCACCCTTGTCGGCCACCACCTGGGTGTCGAAGAACATGAACGGGTAGACCGGGAACAGCACGTCCGGTGCCGTGAAGCTGATCTCCACCACCAGCGGGCTGATCACCTTGACGCCGGCCAGGTCCCTGGTCGTGCCGTCCTGCACGTCCTTGGCGCCCACGATGCGCTGCAGGTATTGCAGTTGCAGGCCGGCCTTGCTGCCGGGCGTCAGCAGGGCCTCGAAACTGGACTTGACGTCCTTGGCGCCAAATGGCCGGCCGGTATGAAACTTGACGTTCGGGCGCAGCTCGAAGCGCCATGTCAGGTTGTCGGCGCTGGCCGTCCACTTGAGCGCCAGCGCCGGCAGCACCTTGCCGTTTTCGTCCACACGCGTGAAGTTCTGGTAGACGTTGCGCAAGACGTCCCCGGCGATCAGGGCCGAGAACGTGATGGGGTCGATCATTTCCGGATCGGCGTTGATGTTGATGCGCAGGTCCTTGCTGTGCACCGGCACGGCGCTGACAGCCAGCGCCAGGATCAGCGCCAGCCGGCGCAACGGATTGGAGAGGTTCATGAAAGCTCCTGACGGTGGGTTGTTCAGTGGGTCGCTGCCTCGAATCCCAAAGTGACGTTGCAGGCAAACTCCGGCGGCACGACCAGCCGGGCGGGTGTGCCTTCGCACGCTACCTTCGCCTGCGCCAGCACGGCCCTGCAGACGGAAAGATCAGCAACCGCATAGTCAATGCCCACAGCTTGGACCTTACCGGAATTTCCCGGGGTCAGCACGATCTGATGGCGACCGGTGTCCAGTATGACGCCCTTGGCGGACGGAACGCTCCGGGCGGCCGGCAGGGCGCGCTGCCACTGGGCCGCGCTGAGTTCGGGGTCGGGACAGGCCAGCACCAGTCGACGTATGGCCACAGCAGTGTTGGCGTGTACTACCAGTTCGGGCAGCCAGACGGCCTCGCGCGTAGGCTGGCTGCAGACGAAGACGCGCAGCCCGGCATCCGGAATTTCTTCCAGCGAAACCACTTCGAAGCGGGCTTCCAGCACGCTGCCATCGGGCCGCGGGACGGCGCGGGCGAACTTGATCGGCGCCTCGGGAGAGAGCCCGCTGGCCAGCCAGTGCGCGTGCGCGGCATGGGGATCCTGGGTGGTCATGGCCACTCCCGCCAGGCCGCCTCCGCGCGCAACAACGCGCCGCCACTCGGCATTGCGCTCGGTCGGTGCCTCGACCGCGAGCAGCTCGAAGTAGTCCCTGGCCAGCATGATGGTGTGGTTGGAGGTGCCCAGTGCGGCACTGTGCACACCCCGGGGCGACAAGGTGAAGCCGAGCCGGCGGTAGGTCTCAGCGGCACGCGCCAGGCCGTCGACCACGATCACCACGTGGTCGATGGTGCCGATGGCGCGCTCAAGGAGGGGAGGATACATGGTCGTCCTGGGACTTGGTCGAATAGGTGCCGCGGCCGACTGCCACCAGCCGCGCATGCTTGTCGTGCAGGCTGATGTCGACCACGCCGACGCTGCGCCCTGCGCGCAAGGTGCGCGCGGTGGCGGTCAGGTCGGTATCGATGGCCGGGCGCAGGTAGTCGATGCGCAGGTCGATGGTCGGAATGCCCCTGCCGAGCCGGGCGATCAAAGCAAAGTCGCCGGCAATGTCGATCAGCGCCGCCAGCGGCCCGCCATGCCATTGCAGGGTGCCGGGGCCGCGTTCGAATTCCGCCCGCCAGGGCGCGCGCAGTGTGACTTCGCCTAGCGCCGCGTCGTGGCGGATCAGCTCCAGCCGCAAAAACTGCTGGAACCGGCCCTCGGCAAGCCGCTCGCGCAGTAGCCCGGCGCGGTCTTCCTGCGTCATGCCGGCGTCTCCACGATGACCTTGCCGTAGGCCACCCGGTCCTCGATCTGGCGCATTGCTTCGCGTCCGTCCGCCAGCGTGTAGCGCTGCTGGTGCAGCATCGGCCGCAGTGTGTCCGCCTTGAGCATGCCGAGCAGGGTCAGGATGTCATCACGCGACCAGCCGTTGGAGCCGATGATGTTGAGCTCAAACGTCCAGATATACCGGATGTCTTCCTTGGGGTCGAAGCCGGCAGTGGCGCCACAGGTGAGCATCCGCCCGTCGCGGCGCAATACCCGCAGGCCGCGCGTCCAGGTATCCCCGCCCGTGAAGTTGACCACCATGTCCACGCCGCCCCCGGGCCCCTTGCGCGTGGTGGCGCGGCCGAACTGGCGATGGCACTCGGCAACCCAGTCCTGCGTGTTGTAGTTGATGAGGATATCGGCGCCGCACGCGCGCAGGTAGGCGAGCTTTTCGTCCGTGGAGGCACAGGCCACCACGGTCGCCCCGGCCTGTTTGGCGAGTTGCACACAGCAGGTGCCGACACCACCGGAGGCTCCGAGGATCAGCACAGTCTCTCCTGCCTGGATACGCCCGCGCCCGACCATCATGCGGTGCGCCGTGCCGTAGGCGACCGGCAGCGCAGCCGCGCTGGCGAAGTCGATGGCCGGGTCGAGCGGTATCAGCATGTGCGCCGGCAGCCGGATGAATTCGCCAAGTCCACCGTCGAAGGTCTCGCCCATGAACCCGCCCTGGACGCGGTTGGTCGGATCGACCAGAACGCGGTCACCTGGACGGATGTTGCCCACCTCGCGCCCCACCGCGACCACCTCGCCGGCGGCGTCGTTGCCCACCACCAGCGGCAGCTGCAGGGTGATGCCCGGCATGCCGCGCCGCGTGAATACGTCGTGGTAGTTCAGGGCG
>JANNDB010000221.1:0-1947 GCA_031387285.1 Betaproteobacteria bacterium
AGATGGTCAAAATCGGTTTGGCTTAGCGGCGGCAGAAAAACCACCGCCAGCTGTCCGGTTTCGACGCGGGCACCGCTTACCGCAGGTGCATCGCTGGAGCCAAGCCAGCGCCGCACGGCTGCGCTGGCGCGTCCCGTCGTCACCAGCAGCTGTGTCGGCACGGCACCATCGCGCAATCGTTCCAGCAGGGCCGGTAATGGCGTTGGTTCGTAACAGAAAAGGGCGACGAGGCGGCCGGCGTCCAGTTCGATGCCAAATCGGGAGAGCCACTTCTGGCGATCAAATTGTGCGTGTCGCTCTTGCAGGCCGACTTCGCGCAACAGGCCACCGCTGTGCGCCGAGAAGCCGGGAAAGAAGAAATGCCGGGTCCGTCCGCACGCCGCCCCTTGCAAGATGGGCGAGGGCAGCCCGTGTGAGCGCTCGGCATAGGGCTGTGCGCTGAGGTATTCCAGATTGATCCAGTCGGGTCGTCCGTGACCATCTTCGCGACCGGCGAAGTGGTGCTCCAGGAAGGCGGGCTCGATCGCGCAGCCAAACCCCTCCACAATCACGTCGGCGCGTTCCAGTGTGGTCAGGAAAGGCCGGTTGGCCGATTCTGTCCAGGGCAGGACCCTGACGCCTGCCACCTGATTTTCCAGGGCGCCCGGCGCCATCCAGCGCAACGGGGCTGGGTCATCCACCCATAAACGGACTTGCCGCCCACGTGCAGCCAGATCGGTGGCGAGCCGCCAGCAAACGCCGATATCGCCGTAGTTGTCGATGACCCGGCAGAAGATGTCCCAGTTCGCGGTCGTGCGCACGCTGGGATTGTCCACAATACAGGGCATGGCCACGCGTATCCGCAAAACCACCACTCCGCCGTCCGGTGACTCCGATCCGGTGCCAGGCCCGCTTGCGGAGGAACCGGTGCAAACCGGCCACTCTGCCGAACTGCTGAGCGAAGTGGCGGCGCTCCCCAACCTGCCCGGGGTCTATCGGTACTTCGACGCGAGCGGAGCCGTCCTGTATGTCGGCAAGGCCATCAGCCTCAAAAAGCGCGTGGCCAGCTACTTTCGCAATAGCCAGCCCGGGACGCGCATTGCACATATGGTCAGCCGCATCGCCGCGATGCAGACCACCGTGGTGCGTTCAGAGGCGGAAGCCCTGCTGCTGGAAAACAACCTCATCAAGACGCTCGCCCCGAAATACAACATTCTGTTTCGGGACGACAAGAGCTACCCGTTTTTGAAGATGAGCGGGCAGGTGGGCCGACAGGACCGCCCGGACAGCGCCAGCGCAGGGGCGCCTTTGCCCGACCAGTTCGCGCGGGTCTCGTATTACCGGGGGGCGGTGGAAAAGCGCCATCGGTACTTCGGGCCCTACCCGAGCGCGTCGTCGGTCAAGGAAGCAATCCTGCTGATGCAAAAGCTGTTTCGCCTGCGCACCTGCGAGGACACGGTATTTGCTAACCGTACGCGCCCGTGCCTGCTCTACCAGATCAAGCGCTGTTCCGCGCCGTGTGTGGGGCATGTTGACGCGGCCAGCTACGCCCAGGACGTTGCCGATGCCGAGCGCTTTCTACATGGCGATGCCCGCCAGGTACTGGAAGCGCTGGAGACCCGTATGGCGGCGCATGCGGAAAAGCTGGAGTTCGAGCAGGCAGCGACGGTGCGGGATCAGGTTGCGGCACTGTCCACCGTGCTGCACCAGCAGTCGGTGGACAACGTGGCTGACCGCGATGTGGACATTCTGGCCGTGCGCGTGCAGGGCGGCCGGGCTTGCGTGAACCTGGCCATGGTGCGTGGCGGCCGGCATCTGGGGGACAGACCTTACTTCCCGGTGCATGTCGAAGATGCAACGTCCCTGCATCCGGCTGGCGACGGGGACGATGGCCCAGCAGAATCCGTGGAGTAAGGTCTGTCCCCCAGATGCCGGCCGCCACGCACCATGGCCAGGTTCACGCAAGCC
>JANNDB010000308.1:0-1927 GCA_031387285.1 Betaproteobacteria bacterium
AAAATCACCGGCCAATAGCAGATTTTGCCCAGTACATTACGAAGGGTGGCAAAACGCTGACTGCGTGCGGTACGGCGTGGATCCAACGGACTTGGACAGGGCCACCGGTCGGCAACCTGGCAACCTGTTATGTACCACGAAGACGATGTCGGGCAACGGCCTCGTCATTGCATTGCATAGTCGTTTTGGTTAAGCAAAACTTTTGAATACCCATCGTAATGTACTGGGCAAAATCTGCTATTGGCCGGTGATTTTTGGAATACCGAACAGGCCGGAAAGTGGCGTCAATGCTCACTTCTGGCGCCAGCCTGTCACGCCGGGGGTCGCGGGTTCGAGTCCCGTCCACCCGCCAAGTTTACGTTTTCGGCAGTCCTATTCAGACCGCAAATAAGGTCCAGAAAACCAAACGTTTACGGGGCTTGTTGCTTCTGCACCCCAACAGGCACCGCTGCAAGCTGGCACCCGCCAGGGGCATTTCCCGACTGCTTCACGGTCAAGACTCCCCGGTCTTTCGGGTCAGCACATCGCCCAGCGTTGCGCGCCAGCGACCCAGGTCCACATAGTCGCGGAATTCCGTGATCACGCCGCGCGCCGTGTCGATCAGCGCCACGCCATGGCACGGTACTGCGTAGCGCTGCCCGTCGATCCAGAAGCAGTCGAGCCGCTCGATGTGCGCGCGGTGCTCGGTGTAGGCGCCGCTCACGATCTGCCACTCGATGCGCTCGCTGCGCGTTACGATGGGTCGAAAAAGCTCCCCTATCGCCTCCCGGCCCACGGCCGGGTCGTACGGCACGTTGCAATACCGTGCATCCTCGGAAAAGCAATGCTTGATCGCGTCAAGATCGCGCGACTCGACCGCGGAAAAAAAGGTCTGCAGAACATGTTGGCAGGTTGCCATGGTCCGAGAATACATCGCGGCGCGGATGGCGTGCTGCCGATCGCATCAACCAGAACAGGAGGTTCCTCGCAATGAAACCGGAAATCGCGAAACCGCATGCCTTGGTCACGGGCGCGGCGGGAGGAATCGGGCTGGCCATCGCCCTAAGGCTGGAGGCGGACGGTTGCCGGGTCACCCGGGTCGACGTCAAGCCCGGCGCGGGTGTGGAGCAGTGCGACATTTCCGACGAGGACGCCGTCGTTGCACTGGCGCGTCGCATCGGGCCGGTGAACGTGCTGGTCAACAACGCTGCCGTCTGGCGCTTCAGCGCACTGGAAGACACGACGACAAAGGACTTCAGCGACGTGTTGCGTGTCAATGTGCTGGGCTCCTTTCTCATGACAAGGACCTTTGGCAAAGCCATGATCGAGGCGGGTGCCGGGTCGATCGTCAACATCGTGTCGATCGCGGCTCTGCACGCCAACCCGAGCGTCGGCGCCTACTCCTCTTCCAAGGCCGCCCTGGTGGCCTTGACGCGGCAAACCGCGCTGGAGTGGGGCCCGCGCGGCGTGCGTTGCAACGCGGTGGGCCCCGGCCTGGTGCCGACCGACGGTGCCGGCTTTTACGCCGATGCGCAGGTTCGCGCTGCCCGTGCGGCTGCCGTGCCTTTGGGGCGGCTCGGCAGCGTGGAGGACATTGCCGATGTGGTGGCGTTTCTTGCCGGGCCGCGAGCCGCCTACGTCAACGGCCAGGTGATCTACGTCGATGGCGGCTTGTCGGGCTCCCTGATGACATTTCTCCCGCGGCCCGCAAATGTGCCGGGTCCCCAACTCAAAAGGGGCGACTGACGATGCGCCCAACCCAGCCAGCATCGGCCGGCCCGCTATCGGGTGTTCGTGTGGTCGATCTGTCGAACGTTTTTTCCGGGCCGATGGCCACTGCGCTGCTGGCCGATCAGGGTGCGTCGGTGATCAAGGTCGAAGCGCCTGAAGGCGACACCAGCCGCATCGTCGGCCCGGCCAAGGGTGACCTGTCTGCCACCTTCATCAC
>JANNDB010000327.1:0-7125 GCA_031387285.1 Betaproteobacteria bacterium
CGACCCAGGCACCGTCAGAACCCAGCCGTGGCCAGCTCGCTCCGCCCAAGGCCAGCACGACGACATCGGCACTGGCGCACACCGGGCCATTCGGCGTGGCGAATTCCAGTTGCCGGCGCAAATCGCCGGGTGCCGCCATACCGGTCCAGCGGTGGCGCATATGAAAGCGCACGGCGGGCCCATGCGCGCTATGGCGCAGGCGCTGCAACCATGCTCTCAGCAAGGGCGCGGCTTTCATGCCCACGGGGAATACGCGCCCGGACGACCCAACGAAGGTTTCCACGCCCAGGCCGCGCGCCCAGTCGCGCAGGGCATCCGGACCAAACTCCTGCAGCCAGGACGTGACGGGCACCTGCTGCGCCGCGTAATGCGCGGCAAACCCGGGCATGGGCTCGGAGTGCGTCAGGTTCAGGCCACCGATGCCCGCAAGCAGGAACTTGCGTCCGGTGCCAGGCATGGCGTCGTACAGGTCGACTTGCACGCCGGCGGCGCACAACACCTCAGCCGCCATCAATCCCGCCGGGCCACCCCCGATCACGATTGCTGTTTTCATTTCAGGGCGGTCTTCAGCCACTGGGCGGCTCCAGCAGGCGGCCATCACCCGTGAGGAATGCTGCACGCACGGCCGCGCCGGGATGCAGTGAAACCACTGCGCGCCGGTAGGATTGCAATTGCGCAATCAGTTCGGGTTGATCCAATGGATCGTTGGCGCTCTTGAAGTCCAGCACCCACCAGGTGGGCGGGTCTGCCTGCAGCACCAGCCGATCCAGCCGGAGCAGACGCCCGTCAAACAAGAGTTCCACTTCGTTGCCTTGCCAGGCCAGCAGGGAAGCGTCGAACACCCATGCCCCCGAGCCGGTCCGGATGGCCTGGGCCACTTCGATGGCCCGCGCGGTCTGGGAGGCGTCGAGCCCGAACTCGCGCGCCACCGCGCGGGCGGCAGATGCCGACAGGTCATCCCACTGGAGCAGACGATGCATGGCCTGGCCTACGCGCGAAGACTCCGAATCGGGCTCCTGGCGCGGGCTGGCGGGTGACGCGTCGCCGGCCACGGGCGCCAGCTCGGGCAGGCCCGGCAGCTCCAGCAGCTCGATGGTTGCCGGCGTTGCCACGGCTGGCAGCACCGCCGGCATTGCCACTGACGGGCCCGACGGCACCGGCTGCAGGACCGGGGCGAGCAACTGCCACCAGCTTTGCAGCGCGGGCGACGTCGGCTCGATCGAGGACACCACCAGCGTGGCGCGCGCGCGCGTTAGCGCCACGTACAAGGCATTGAGCTCCTCACGCGCGCGCTGGGCTTCTTCAAAGGCCACCGCTTCGCGCGCGCAGGCAGGCGGGCGGCGCTCACTGACCAGAAACAGAAACCGTGTTGGGTGGCTGGCCTGGGCCGGCCATACCACCAGAGCCTCCATGCTCTTGGCGCGCGGCTCCGGGGTATCGGTGTCGAGCAGGACGACCGCATCGGCCTCCAGGCCCTTTGCGCCATGGATGGTCAGCAGGCGCACAGCGTCTGGCGTCACGGCCGCGGGAGCCTGCACGCTGCTGGCCTTGAAGGCGCGCACCAGCGCATAGGGCGTCGCGTAGCGCCCTCCCCCCAGTTCGAGCGCGGCCGTGAGGACCGCCCGCACATTGGCCAAGGCAGCATCGCGCAGGGTGGGTGGCACCACGCGGGCATAGGCCGCCAGCACGTCGCCATCGACATAGATGGCTTGCAGGGCATCGTGCGGCGGCAGTGCGTGAATCCACCCCTGCCAGCGCAGCAAGATGTTGCCCACCCCGGTCAGGGCGTGCCCTGCGGGCCAGGGCAGTTGCAGCAATTGCAGCCAATTCAGCGCTTGCTCGCGCCGACGCAGCGCCAGGGCAATCAGGGCATCGTCAGGGAGCCCGAACAGGGGGGACTTCAAGGCCCGCGCAAGTGCCAGGTCGTGCTCCGGCGAAACCAGGGCGTCGACCAGCGCGATGACGTCCTGCACCTCGCAACAGTCGGCCAGGATTGTCTTTTCGCCTATCTGCGCTGGCACGCCGCGGTCACGCAGGGCCTGTAGAACAGGTTGCAGCCCAGCACGCTTGCGCGAAAGCACCATGATCTCGCGCGGCGGCAGGCCATCAGCCACCCGCCGGGCTATCCAGTCCGCCGCCTGGCGTGCTTCATGCACACGCAGGCCCTCCTCCGGCTCTTCGCGCACACCGGTGAGGCTGTCGCGCCAACCCACGGCCGCTGCTTCCGTCTGGACGGCGCCGGCACGCGCCGGACGGGCGATCTGCGGCAGCGCCAGCACCTGCCCGGTCCGCTGCGAATCCGTCGTATGGGGACGAAAGCCCTCGTACTGCGCAGCAATGGCGGGTTGCTGCATGGTCTGGTTGACGGCTGCGATCACCGCACGCGCATTGCGCCGCGTGTGGTCACAACTGAGCAGCTCGCCACCCAGGCCCTCGCGCACGAAAACCTGGGCCGCCCTGAAAACCTGCGGCTCCGCGCGGCGGAAGCGGTAGATGCTCTGCTTCGGGTCACCCACAAAAAACACGCTGGGCGCGCGGCCCTGCGCGCCGGCGTAACTGCCAAGCCAGGACATCAGGGCCTGCCATTGCAAGGGGTTGGTGTCCTGGAACTCGTCGATCAACACATGCCGCACGCGGGCGTCCAGCCGCTCCTGTATCCAGCCGCTGAGCACCGGGTCGGACAGCAGGCGCTGGGCGCAACGCTCGACGTCAGGCATGTCACCCCAGCCGCGCTCGCGTTTCAACGCGGCATATTCGGTCACCAGCACCCGCGTGAGGCGCACCATGCGCTGCTGGTGCTGCCAGGCAGCGTGTTGGGCTACAGCCGTGCACAGGGCCTGCAGCTCGCGCGCAGCCTCCTGTGCTGCGGGGAACTTCTCCAGGTTGTGGGTCAGGCGATCTTCCCTGGCCACAAAGAATCCACCGCGCAACACGGCCAGGCGCTGATGCAGCATGCCGACCTCCGGCAGCCCGTCAGGAGCAGGCGCAAAGGCATTCACCACTGCAGCCGCCGCCTTTTGCGGGGTCTTGCCGGGCTCCTGCCCGAGTACGCGCGCCCATGCGAACCAGCGTAAGCGCGCGCCAGCGCCGGCCAGCGCCAGATGCGGATCTTCGAGTGCAGCAAACTCCGGGTAGAGGGCCCCAAACGGCTGTACCGAGGCGTCGACCACGCCAGCAGCATCGGCCAGGCTGAACTCCACGCGCTTGGCCAGTGCGGATTCAAGTGCCTTCTCTATCTGGAACCGGCCGCAGGCCAGCACAGCAGCCTCAAAGTCGCTACGCCGTGCACCATCGGCGATCAGCGCCTGGTAGAACCGCCGCCAGACCAGGTCCACGGCCTGCCCGTCATCCTCCAGCAGTTCATAGTTCAGCGGCAGTTCCAGTTGCTCCAGTACCGTCAACGGGGCGACGCGCAGCAGTGCGGCGAACCAGCTGTGAAAGGTACGGATCTGCACCGCGCGCCCACTGCGCAACACGCGCTGGTACAAGCCGCCCAGGCGCGTGCACAGGGCATCGGTAATCTGGTCATCGGGCACACCCCGCTCGTGCAGGACCTGCGCCAGGTCCCCCCGCGAAGCGCCGGCAAACTGCTGCAGCCAGCCAAGCAGACGCTGGCGCATCTCCGCTGCAGCCCGCTTGGTGAAGGTGATCGCAAGGACCTGGTCAGGGCAAAAATCTGCGCCGTCACCGCCCGATGCCGGGTCAGCCAGCAAGGCGCGCACGATACGCGACACCAGCATCCAGGTCTTGCCGGCCCCCGCGCACGCCTCCACCGCCACGTTGCGGGCCGGGTCGCAGGCCAGCGCATAAAACCGTGCGGCGGAAACGGCGTTCCCGTTGTGCGCGTACGCCGCGCTCTGCACGGCTTCAGCCATTTGCCCGGGACTCTGCTGTGTCGGCTGCCCAGTGGTCCTTGCGGCACAGCCCGCGCGCCGCGCAGTAGTCACAGCTGGCACCACTGCCCAGGGCGGGCAACGGTGCTCCGCCGGCAATGCGCTGCAGATCATCCTGCACCCCCTGCACCAGGGCATCACGCAAGGCCACGATGTCAGGTTGCGCCAAAGCCACCGTCGGCGTTGTCTCGCCGATATGCAGGTACATGGCCTCCAGCGTGTCGTCGCTCAGCAAGGCGGCATAAAACGGCAGTTGCACGTCTTCACTGCCCGCCTTGACACGCGCCACGGTCTTCGTGGCCGACTCGGTCTTGTAGTCGATCACCACGGCGCGCCCGTCCCCCGTGCGGTCGATGCGGTCAATGCGGCCCTGCAGTTGCAGCTTGCCGAGCGCCATGTTGCACGCCAACTCGGCCTGGGCAAACCGCATGCCCTGGGCCTCGTGACCGTCAAGCCAGCCCAGGTAGGCTTCGCGGACACGCGGCCAGGCCGATGCAAACGGCAGGAACTCGGCGGGCGACAACCCCTGGCCCAAAGTCGCCTGCTGCGCCGCTGCGTCAATCAAGGTGCGCCGCGCAACCGGCTCGGCCGTGGGCGCGGCGGCGAGCGCCACGTGAAAATTGCGAAGCGCGGCATGCAACCACAGACCGAAGTCCTTCTTGCCCAGTTCCACATCGAGCTCATCGACCTGACGCAGGCCCAGTTGGCGCAGCGCAAAGAACCGGTACGGGCAGCTGCGCAGGTCCTCGTAAGCACTGGCCGAAAGGGATTGCGGTGCCAGCGCGGCGGCGCAAGGGCGGGGCATGTGCTCTGGCCGGGGCGCCAGCAGGCGCGTTTTGCGCGGGTCGACGGGGTGCGGTTGCGGCTGCGCGAGCAGCAACTCCTGGACCAGGGCGCTGGCTGTCACCGTTTCGCCGTTATGGCTGCTGCGCCAGAGAACGTCTACGTACGGTGTGCGCAGCGCCGAAAACCAGGCGGCGCGGTTCACGGCGCCCAGCGTGGCTCGCGCGGGCAGCCCGAGCACCGCGCGTTGCGACGGCGCCCAACCGCCCGACGGCTCGGGACACGGCGGAAATCGCTCTTCATCCGCCCCGGGAAACACCAGGGCGGCAGGCGCGCGCCCGAGCAGCTGGGTCAGGGGCAGGATCACCACCTGGGCCTGGGCCGGGTGCGGCGGCACGAAGCTGCCGGCCTCCAGGACCTGCGTCATCCAGGTCTGAAAAGCGGACAGTGCCATGCGCTCCGTGTAAGCCTCAAAGTCATCAGCGGATCCCTCGCGCACCAGCGTTGCGTCCAGCAGCGCCTGCCCCGCCTCGTCATCCTGCAGCGTGCGCCAAAGTCCGCAGCGCTGCAACTGTGTGCGCAGGTCGTTCAGCCATTGGCCGATCGGGCGCGCCACCTGCATTTCCTGCTGCATGGCGGTGACGGTCTCGACCAGTCCGGGCTGGCTCTCGACACTGCGCCATTCGCGCGTACCACGCCGACGCATGAGCGACTCCAGCGCTGCAACCGCGTCCGCATCGAAGGCGGGAGCGTTCTTCAGCCAATCCAGCACCGCATCGCCCGAGGCGTCCCACGCCATGGCGCGCAACAGACCCATGACGCTGGCCGCGCTGCGCGTGGTGGCGAGGGTCCACCCGGTTTCGTCGCGCAGCACCACTGCGCGTTCGTCCAGCATGGCCCGCAAGCGCCGCACCAGGAACCGGTCTTGCGCAACAAGGGCGACCGGGCTGCGGCCCGCTGCAAGGTGCTGCAGTACGCATGCGGCAGCGCGCTCGGCTTCGTCTTCGGCATCATGGGCCTGGTGCACCACGACTTGGCCCGGCGCACCCGGCAGGTCCAGAGCGAGAGTCAGGCAATGCTCCGCGTGCAGTTCCCGCAAGGTCTCCAACAACGGTTCATCCTGCAGTCCTTGCAGGATCACCAGCAGTTCCACCGGTGCTCCAAACAATCGGTCCGTCGCATACACCGACCCCGCTGCCCAGGCCAAAGCGATGCGACCGATCCAGCCGTCCAGGTGCAAAGGCGACGCAACGTCGGGCACACCCAACTGGTCGGCCATGCGCCGCCCCCACTCAGCACGCGCCGCAGGTGGCACGCCCGCAGCCACGCGGGCCAGGCTCCAGGCGGCGTCCATGAGCCTGGCCGCCAGGCGCCGCCGCTGCCGGGGCAGACCTGCGCGTTGCAACAGTGACGCGGCCGTCAGGATATCGGTCGCTACGTCCATCCGCAAGTCGTCACCCGAAGGCAGGAAGGCGCCCAGACTGCGACTCCAGTTGGCGGTGGTCTCGAACCGCGGCATGCAGGCGGCCATTGCCGCACGATTCGTTGCCGCGCGCATCCAGGCGGCGCGTGCGATGGCCATCAACTGCGCATAGGGAACCAGAACCACCACACGCGACGCGTCCAGGCTGCGCTGGGCCATGTCCGCTGCGATACGCTGCACCACACCGTCCCACATGGCATCGGCGTGATGGTTTTTTTCTATTTCATGCATAGCGCCTGCACGCCCTGCGCCGGGGGTTGGTTTCTGTCACAATTTCCCCACTGTACAGGTACCTTCAACGCTCTTAGGAACACTATGGCCAACGCACTCATCAAACATGTGTCAGACGGCGATTTCGAAGCCCAGGTGCTGCAGTCTGCGCAACCCGTGCTGGTGGATTACTGGGCAGAATGGTGCGGCCCTTGCAAGATGATCGCGCCTATCCTCGACGAGGTCGCGACCGGGTACGAAGGCAAACTGCAGGTCGCCAAGATGAACGTCGACGAAAACCGCGACATACCGGCCAAGTTCGGCATCCGCGGCATTCCTACGCTGATGCTGTTCAAGAACGGCCAGCTCGCAGCCACCAAGGTTGGCGCAATGAGCAAGTCGCAGCTGACGGCATTTATCGACCAGCAGCTCGCCTGACGCCCCCAAGCGCCGTCGGCGCAATGCCGACGGATCGCCGCGAGCCTGGCTAGCGGCCTTCTTTTGCTGTCATAATGCGCTCGTTCGCTGTCTTCCATCAGGAGGCAGCTCGGGTTCCCGGATGGGAACACACCGATGGGGCCTGTGACGAGCCCCGTCCCGAAACCCCCTCTAGTCGACAGTCCACCTCCCAAACCGGGACACATTCCATGCACTTAAACGAACTCAAGGCACTGCACGTGTCCGAAGTCCTCAAGCAGGCCGAAGAGCTTGAGATCGAGAACACCGGGCGCATGCGCAAGCAGGAGCTGATGTTTG
>JANNDB010000395.1:0-3463 GCA_031387285.1 Betaproteobacteria bacterium
ATCGAGGCCCTCCAGCGCCGCGCCGCTGGCCGCGACGCGCTTTCCGGTGGCCAGTGGCATCGATTGCAGAGTGGCTGCTAGCGCTCCGATGCCGTCAGCCGTCCAACTGCCCGTCAGGGCGATTTCACCCGGGCTCGGGGCGGTGATGGCGGCGGCTTGCATGGTACTGGCAGCGTAGGCGAACCCTGCCACGGCGTATGTGCGCAAACGCACAGTGAAACCACATCGGTATGCCGACACTTGTGTCTGCGCCGTGGCCATTCACTGAAAGGGATCCGACCATGAAACCAGATCTTTCCATTCTGCTGCCCGTCACGCTGGCGGTGGTGCTGGCGCTTTTGCTCGGGGGCTGTACCAAGGCTACGGAGACGGGTGCAGGCACTGCGCCGAAAACCTCGATTGGCACGGCGATCGACGACAGCGTGTTGACTGCCAGGGTCAAGGCCGGCCTGCTGTCGGACTCCGATGTGAAGAGCTTCGACATCAAGGCAGAAACCCGCAAGGGCGAAGTTCAACTCAGCGGATTTGTAGACAACCAGGCGCAGATCGACCGCGCGATCGCCGTGGTACGTGCGATCGACGGGGTGACCGGTGTCGACAACAAGGTTGCCATCAAGGGCGCACCCACCACAGTTGGCAACAAGGTGGACGACGGCATTGTGACCACACTCGTCAAAGCGGCCCTGATCTCGGATCAGGCGGTCAAGAGTTCCGACATCGCCGTCGTGACCCGCAAGGGCGAAGTGCAGCTCAGCGGCTTCGTCGACAGCCAGCGCCAGATGGATCGGGCGGTGCTGGTGGCGCGCGGAATCGAAGGCGTAGTCCAGGTCAACAACGAGATGAGTCTGAAGAAGTAACCACCCCCAAAAGGAGAATCGATATGCAATCCAACATACCGCGTCGCATGACGCTCGCCGTGGCAACGGCTGCTGCGCTGTCTCTTGGCGCCTGCGGCAACACGCAAGGCCCGCGCGACAGCTATCCCACTGGCTACAACACATCGGTGCCCGCGACCCAGTATGGCGTTGTGCAGGATATCGAGCTGGTGCGGCTGGAGAGCACTGGCAGCGGCATCGGAGCCGGAACCGTCATCGGTGCGGTGGTCGGTGGCGTGATCGGCAACCAGGTCGGCAAGGGCAGCGGCAACACGGCGGCCACGGTTCTCGGTGCGGCGGGCGGCGCCTATGCCGGCAACCAGATCGAGAAACGCAACCAGCAGGGCAGCGACGCCTTCCGGATCACGGTGCGCATGGGTGACGGGTCCTATCAGACTGTCACCCAGACCAGCAACGACCAGCTGCGCGTGGGCGACCGTGTGCAGGTCGCCAACGGGGTCGCGCGGCGTTATTGAATGGGGAGCTGGGTGGCAGAAATCCAATCCCGGATTCCTGCCACCCGCGTTCCTAGCGTGCGAGGCGACCGATCAGGACGCCGGCGGCAAGCGCGACGCCGATCGACTGCCACGGGTTGGCCGAGATGTAGGTCCTTGCATCCGATACGGCGGTGCGCTGGGCCGTCGCAAGCGATTCGCCGCGAGCAGTGAGCCAGGCTGCGGTCGGCGTGGCGACGTCGCTGACCCGGTCAACCGCCTGATGGGCGATTTGTGCGACGCGCGCAATGGCCGGTTTGACGGCGCCCGCTGCCTCGTTGGCGCTCGCCGATGCATTGTCGACCGCGCCATGCGCCTTGACAGCGGCCTGACCTACCACGGCGCCCAGGCTGCCATTGCCGGTACTGGGTGCGTTGCTGGTGACTGGAAAGGTTTCCATTGATTGACTCCGAAAGTGATTGGTTGATGGAATGAACGGGCTTTGAACCCAGCCGCACGATAGATGCCAGACCAGCAGACGTCTGTGCGAAGGCGCACGGAGATCAGCGGGCCGGCGCTGCCTGCAGGCGCCGTTCCAGGACGCTGGCGATGAGCGTCAACCAGGTTTGCACCGGCACGCCACCGACGACGCCGGACAACAGTGGCGGCAGCACCACCGCCGCCAGCGCCGGGGTGAAGACGCGCGGCCAGCGTCGGCTCCATCCCAGCACACCACCCAGCGCCACGGCGCCCAGCACCAGCAAGGCGGGGCGCCGTTGCGCAACGGGTCGCACCAGCCCATCCAGTGCCTGTCCAAGTGCGCACGCAGCAAGCGGCAGGGGGCTGTGCGCAGTCCAGTTTGCGATACCCTGCGCCATTGCGCCCAGGCCCGGAATGTCCCGCAGCCGGTGCAACAAGGCACCCGCCCAGCCAGGCAACGACGGGGACAGCGGTGGCACGGCCGGGTGCCGGATCTCCTGCAGCGCCACGCGCAGTGATTCGCGGGTCCGGGCCAGCCGCTCGCAGGCGTCGCTCGAGCGCGTCATGGGGCGCTGCTTTCACGCAGCATCGCCATGTCGGCACGTGCCTGCCTGCGCAGATTGTCGAATGCGGCCACCGGAGGGCTGGCGCGCAGCGCGACGAGGCAGACCAGACATGCCGCGAGCGGAACCAGTGGCACGACGACCAGTACCCAGGGCGCGTGAATCTGCGTCGCTGGAACGACGGCCCACAGCAGCAGCGTCACCCCGGCAAGCAGCGTGGTGACAAGTGCACCCATCAAGGCCGCTCCACCAAGTATCACCCGCCGCGTGAATGCCGCCGAGGCGTCGCCGAAATCCGCAGCCATCAGGTCGGCGTAGGCCTGCACATGGTCCGTCAGCAATTGCGGACGGGCCGCGATCAGTCTCAGAAATAGTTGCATGGGCCGTTCTCGTCGTTGCGGGTGGAGTTGATGCTGGCGCGCAAGTAAAGGCTCGCCCTGTGCGGTACGGCGTGACGCCCGCTGGGTGGAAGGGCTCGGCCGCCCCTCAGGGTTTTGAAATCCCGGCAAGCGCCTGCGCGGCGGGGCGGATCTCGGTGTCCGCAACGGCAAAGTCTCCCAGCGCAACAATGCCGACGAGGCGCTTGCTGCGATTCACGACGGGCAGTCGGCGCACCTGCCGCTCGCTCATGATCCTGGCGGCCTGTTCGACCGTATCGTCGTCATAGGCCCAGGCGACGCCGTCGGACATCACGGTGCGCACCTTGGTGTCGGCGCCCAGACCCTTGGCCACCGCACGAACCGCGATGTCGCGGTCCGAAATCGCGCCGATCATGTGGTCGTTCTCGGCCACCGGCAACATGCCGAAGTTGCCATCGCGCATCTTGCCGGCGGCCTCTGCGATCGTCATGTCGGGGCCGACGAACTGTACGTCGGGGCTCATCAAATCTCTCAATAGGGACATGGTATTTCTCCGCTGGTATGTTTGAATCAGTTGCTGGAGGAGCCCGACCCGACCGGCTGCGACACGCCGTCGCGCTGCGGATCGTCCGGCAGCAGGTCTGGCGTCGGGCCCCTGTCTGGATCCACAGGCAACGGCGGCAGTTCGGGTGCGCGTTCGGGCTGGTGTGAGCCACGGTTCTTGGGCAATGTGAGACGCGTCATGTCTGCTC
>JANNDB010000418.1:0-2108 GCA_031387285.1 Betaproteobacteria bacterium
TGACCCAATCCCAGCATGCGGATCGCTTTCTGCTCAAAGGCGCGCTGCTGTTCACGCTCTGGTACGACATGCCACACCGGGCCACGCGCGATGCCGACCTGCTCGGCTTCGGCGCCAGCGATTTGGCTTCTGTCGCCGAAAATTTTCGCGACATTGCGGCCGTGACTGTAGACGACGGCATCGCATTTGACCCCGCCTCGGTCAAGGTCACGGAAATCCGCAAGGAGGCCGGTTACGGCGGCGTCAGGGTGATCATTGCAGGCGAACTGGCCAAGGCGCGCTGCAAAACGCAGATCGACGTCGGCTTTGGCGATGCGGTCACACCTGCGCCCGTGGATTCGGTCTATCCGGTCCTACTGGATGATCTGCCCGCGCCCAATTTGCGGGCCTACCCGAAGTACACGGTCGTCGCGGAAAAACTCCACGCCATCGCCTTGCTGGGCATGACCAACAGTCGTCTGAAGGATTACTTCGATCTGTCGGTCCTGCTGGAACGGGAAACCCTGGACACCGGTGTGCTGGCCCAGACGATCAAAGCCACATTCGAGCGGCGCGGCATGGCTGTGCCCGATGCGCTGCCGATTGGGCTGTCGGACGAGTTCGCAAACGATTCCTCGCGGCAATTGATGTGGCTGGCATTTCTGAAGAAAAATGGGCTTGCGCCCGCGCCGCTGGCTTCCATCGTGGATCGGGTGCGATCAACGTTGGCGCCGGCGTTGAATCGGGCCGCTCGTTGACAATCGAATTGTCAAACTGCAGTGCATCCATCGCCACATACCGCGGCCACACCAGGGAAATTTGACTGCAAAGCGGCAACTGGTGTTTAGACAGCACGGATGGTATTACAGTCAATCCCGTTCCGGATCCATATTCCAAAACTATCGAAACGATAGCATCGGAACCAATGTTTATGGCGGAGTGGACGGGACTCGAACCCGCGACCCCCGGCGTGACAGGCCGGTATTCTAACCAACTGAACTACCACTCCTGGTAGCTGACGTTTGCCCTTGCGGACCAAGTCACCAACCCTTGCGGGCCGGCCGTCAACGACTTGCGCCGTGCACCTGCCTTGCGGCAGATATCTGGCGACCCCACGGGGATTCGAACCCCGGTACCTACCGTGAAAGGGTAGTGTCCTAGGCCTCTAGACGATGGGGTCAAAGCCTTTTCGGAACTCCGATACAGAAATTGGTGGTGGAGGTAAGCAGGATCGAACTGCTGACCTCTTGCATGCCATGCAAGCGCTCTCCCAGCTGAGCTATACCCCCAAAACATCGGGGCACCAACTTGCGCTGCCGCCCCGTCAATTTCCGAGCCTCGAATTATAGCCTTACTGCGCGGCCTGCCCGAGCCGCTGCAACACCGTGTCGCGCCGGCACAGCGCCAGCACCGCATCGAGCGAGGGCGTCTGGCTCGTTCCCAGCACCAGCACGCGCACGGCCATGGCCAGCGTCGGCATCTTGAGCGCCGCCTCGGCCAGCACTTCCTTGATGCTGGCGGCGATGCCCGCCCTGTCCCACGGGCAGACTGCCAATTTGCCGTGCAGCAGTTGCAGTGCGGGCAGCACGGCGGGCGTCACATGTTTTGCCAGTTCGCCGGGCTCGGGGCGCACATCGGCATAAAACGCTGCGGCCCATTGCGCCAGCGCGACGGTGGTCTCGCAGCGGTCCTTGAACAGGGCGCAGATTGCGCTCAGGCGTTCGTCATGTCCACCGACACCCATGCGCTGCAATTGCGCCAGCACCAGCGCGGCCAGCGGCTCGTCGGCCATCTCCTTGAGGTACTGTGCATTCACCCAGTTCAGCTTGGCGGCGTCCCATTGCGCCGGGCTCTTCGCGAGGTGCTGGCCGTCAAACCACGCAACCAGTTGCTCGCGCCCGAACAGTTCGTCGTCACCGTGGCTCCAGCCCAGGCGCGACAGGTAATTGACCATGGCATCGGGCAGGTAACCGGCCTCTTCGTACTGCATCACGCTCACGGCGCCGTGGCGCTTGGACAGTTTGTCGCCATCCGGCCCGAGGATCATCGGCACGTGGCCATACTGAGGCAGTTCAGCACCCAGCGCGCACAGGATGTTGATCTGCCGCGGCGTGTTGTTCACATGGTCG
>JANNDB010000441.1:0-2583 GCA_031387285.1 Betaproteobacteria bacterium
CGACAGCGTCTCCAAGCTGTTCGACCAGCTCGGCCCGCGTTACAACGCGCGCCCGGGTGGCTACACACGTATCCTCAAGATGGGCTTTCGCGTGGGTGACAACGCGCCTATGGCGCTGGTCGAATTGGTGGACCGCCCCGAGGTCACGGAGGCTCCTGCTGCCGACGCAGCGAAGGCCGAATAAGGTATACTGCTGGATTACCGCGCGATGGAGCAGCCTGGTAGCTCGTTGGGCTCATAACCCAAAGGTCGCAAGTTCAAATCTTGCTCGCGCAACCAACACCGGGAGCCCGCTGACTGCCTGCGAAGGCGCTCAGCGGGTTTTTCGTTTCCGGGCCTCCGTTTACCAGGCCGCCAGGGCCTGGCGCAGATCGCGTTTGACGTCGTCATTGGCAAAACACGCGTCGATGGATGTCGCGGCCAGTTCACGCAGCACCAAGGAATTCCAGCCAAAGTGCGCGGCGCACAAGGCGTACTCCCGCGCGAGTGTGGTACCGAGGAGACACGGATCGTCCGTATTGATCGACACGGCCACTCCGGCGCGCCGTAGCCTGTCCAGAGGATGCGCGTCCAGCCCTGGATAGACCTTCAGCACGAGGTTGGAGCTGGGACACATCCCCAGCGGAATGCGCCGGCTGGCGAGCTGGTCCACCAGTGCTGCGTCTTCAATAGCACGCACGCCATGGTCGATGCGATCGGCATCGAGCAGTTCGATTGCATCGCGCACCCCCTCGGGTCCGCTGGACTCGCCCGCGTGAACGGTGCGCCGCAGCCCCGAGGCCTTGGCCCGGCGAAACGCATCTGCAAAACGCGGCCCGGTCCGGCCGGCGGCGGCTTCGTTGCCATCCACGGACAAGGCAACCACACGCGGATGTCGCCACGCCACGAGGGAGTCGACCAATTCCGCAGCCTGATCCGCACTTTGGGTCCGCAGCAGGCTTACGCACAGGCCCACACCAGGCAGGCCGTCCTGCTCGGCCTCGCGAAAGCCCGCGTCGAGCGCATCCAGCATGGCGCGTAAACGCCCTTGCCAGGGAGCCCAATGGGTCGAGTTGAAGATGAGATCGGCATAACCCGTGCCGTCTCGCGCCAGACGGCTGCAGAAGTCACGCGCCAGCGTAGCGACCCGTTCGGGCGTATGGGCAAGATGACAGGCCCAATCAAGAAACTCCAGAAAGTCCGTCAATCCCTGAAACTCGAACAGCCGCTCCAGCGGGCGTGGCAATGGCACTCCCGCCTCCTGCGCCCAGGCAGCCAACGTGACAGGTTCGAAAGTGCCCTCCAGATGCACGTGTACTTCCGCTTTGGGCAACGCCGACAGCCGCAATGGGTCGGACGGTGTTGATAGCAGGTTCATGACTAGCCCCTGGAGCGATGGTGGCACCATCATGACGCAGCCTGACGATTCCTGAATACGACCTGGCGTATACCAGGCGAGCGCCTGATCCGATAAGCAGCTATGAGTCCTGCTCATGGCCACCCGGCCTAAACATGGTGTCTGACGAGTGTCGATTTTCCCGGATACTCCCCCGGAATCGGGCATTTTCAGAGAAGCAATCCATGACGGAAACTACAACACCCGCAGGCGCCGGACGGCGCCGGTCGGGGCGTTCCAGCGGGTCCATCCGGGTCGCGCCTCCCACCACCAAATACCGCAAACTCCAGCACCGTTTTCCGCACACGCCGGTGGTCTCGGAGGACGAACTGGAAGCCATCCACGACGCTTCGTTGACCATCCTGGAAGAGATGGGCATGGATTTCATGCACGCCGAGGCGCGCGAGATCCTCAGACGAGCCGGTGCCGATGTACGCGAGGGTTCGGAGCGCGTGCGCTTCGACCGCAACCTGATCTTGCAGGCCATCAAGACCTGCCCATCGGAATTCACGCTGCACGCGCGCAACCCTGAGCGCAACGTGCAGATCGGCGGAAAGAACCTGGTGTTTGCCCAGGTCGCCAGTCCGCCGAATTGCTCCGATCTGCAGGGTGGCCGGCGTGCCGGTAATCGCAAGGATTTCCAGAACCTGGTGCGCCTGGGGCAGCGTTACGACATCGTGCACGCGCAGGGCGGCTACCCGGTCGAGCCGGTCGATCTGCACGCGTCGATCCGCCACCTGGATTGCCTCTCCGATATCGCCAAACTCACCGACAAGCCCTTCCACGCGTACTCGCTGGGCAAACAGCGCAATGAGGACGGGTTGGAGATCGCGCGCATCGTTCGCGGCGTTTCGGCCGAGCAGATGGAGCGCGAGCCCTCCCTGTTCTCCATCATTAACAGTTCCTCGCCGCTGCGCCTGGACACACCGATGCTGCAAGGCATTATCGAGATGTCGTCGCGCAACCAGGTCATCATGCTCACGCCGTTCACGCTGGCGGGCGCGATGGCACCGGTAACGATCGCCGGCGCGCTGGCGCAGCAGAACGCGGAGGCGCTGGCCGGTATCGCCTTCACGCAGCTGGTGCGCCCCGGCGCGCCGGTGGTGTACGGCGGCTTCACTTCCAATGTGGACATGAAGACCGGTGCACCGGCGTTTGGCACACCGGAATACATGAAGGCGGTGCTCGCCGGTGGGCAGCTGTGCCGA
>JANNDB010000442.1:0-2259 GCA_031387285.1 Betaproteobacteria bacterium
AGCGGAATGGCAAGCTGGAACGGCCACACCGGCAGGTTGAACGCCTGCGCACGCAAACCCGATGCCATGGTGGAGCTGATGAACACGTAGCCGTAATAGGCCACGCCCACCATGAATGCACCGGTGAGCACGTCAGCCACGCGGTCCATCGTCGGGCCCCAGGACTTGGGCACCCACCCAAAGCCGACGCGCGGCAGCAGATGGCTGCCCGTGGCCGTGGCGATACCGATGCCACAGAAACTGGCCAGCACCAGCAGATAGACCGACAGCTTCTGCGCCCCGTAGACGCCGGTGGCGCCCTTGACGCCAAGCAGCTTGTAGATCGGGCCGAGCACTTCGCGCCCGGCCACATCGAGGACCAGCAGCACAGCAATCATGCCAAAGCCGGCCACCGCGACCAGGCACTCGGCCCTGTGCCAGCCGCCCGCCAGCTGGCGCACCCAGCGCGGCGCGGCGGGCTCGCCGACGGGCGCCGCAATGTGGCTCGGCATCGCCGTGCCTATTTGCTGCAGGCTTTGATACCGGCTTCCATCTGCGCAAAGAAACTGGCGGAGTCCCCACCGGTGTCCTTGACGATCTGCGGATACACCGGCTCGAGCGCCTTGCGCCAGGCGGTGCGTTGATCGGCCGTCAGGTTGACCGCCTGGCCGCCGGCCTTTTCATGCATGCCGAACAGCGTGGTCTCGAAGCCGCGCACCTCGGCCCGCATCTTCGCGGAAGGATTGCGCGCGGTGGCGCGCAGCAAGGCGTCGCGTTGCTCCTTGGACAGCTTGTCGTAGACACCCTTGTTCATCAGGGTCAGGCCGGGGGAGTCGTAAAAGCCGCGCGTCGCGACCGGCGCCACCTTGGTCAATCCCGACGGCAAGGCGAAGGTGATCGGCGTCAGTACCACCTCGGCCAGGCCGGTCTGGAAAGCCGGGATCCACTCCGGGAGACCCAGCGGATTCGGATTCGCGCCCTGTGACGAGTAAAACAGCTGCTGCGTCTTGTTGGCGTAGCTCGCGGCCTTCACACCATTGAGGTCCTTCGGGCTCACATAGGCCTTCTTGCCCCACAGGTCGATATTGCCGACCTCCGTCCAGCCGAGGAACTGCACGCCCTTTTTCGCGAACAGGTCGGTGACCGTCTTGGTCATGTGGTTATCCAGAACGCAGTCGAACTCCTCGTTCGACTTGAAGTACGCCGGCATCAGCAGCAGGCCGATCTCGGGAACGATCAAGGCCGCCGAGCCGCCCGAATAGCCGCCCATGTCGATGCGGCCGCGCGCCACCTGCTGCACGGTGTCCTGCTCGCTGCCCAATTGCGACGCAAAGAACGGCTGAATCTTGATCTCGCCCTTGCTTTCCTCGTCCGTCTCCTTGGCAAAGCGGTTGATCTGCATCACCCAGGGGTTGCCGGTGGGCGGTGCGCCCGAGCTGTAACGCAACTCAACCGGCTTCTTGTCCTGGGCCCGGACGGCCGTGGCGCACAGCATCAGTCCCAGCACGGCAAGAGCCGCCGCGCAGATGGCATTGCTTTTCATCATGTTGTCTCCTCGTTTGTTGCGGTGGGCGGTTCGAGCCGCCATTCCTGTCCGGGTTATAGCAGTTCGCCAGCGAAGCACTGTCATGGTTTGTACGGGGTGGACGGATGCGGATGACGCGCGCGCGACACGCATGGGGACGGGACCGACCCGTTGACGCGCCGGTGACTCAGTGCCGGCCTATCAAGGCTGCCAGTTCTGCGCGCCGCACCTTTCCCAGCGCCGTCTTTGAAAGTTCTTCGACGAACACGACGCGCCGCGGCAGCTTGAAGCGCGCCACCTGCCCATCAAGCGCCGCGCGTACGCCCGCCTCGTCAAGCCTGGAGCCGCTCCTGCGTACGACAGCCGCCACCACCACCTCGCCCCATAGGACATCCGCAACACCCAGTACGGCGACCTCGCTTATGTCCGGGTGCTCTGCGAGTATGTTCTCGATCTCGGCCGGGTAGATGTTCTCTCCGCCCGAGATGATCATGTCGCGGGAGCGGCCAACCACCCAATACAAGCCCTGCGCATCGCGGCGCGCCAGATCGCCGCTGTGAAACCAGCCGTCGCGAAACGAGGGGTCGTCCGGCGCATTCCAGTACCCCCGCATCAGGTTGGGCGCGCGCAGGCAAATTTCGCCCACCTGCCCGGCCGGTACCTCGGCACCCCCGGTGTCTTGCAGGCGCACCTCCACCTGCCATGCGGCGCGCCCGGCCGCGCCCGGGTGCTGTATGGCCTCGTCCGACCCCAGC
>JANNDB010000535.1:0-1580 GCA_031387285.1 Betaproteobacteria bacterium
CGATCCGGCGCGCTGTTGGTGTAGACCAGCGTGGGCTGCATCACGGCGAAGCCGGCCTGTGCGGCGCCGAGGGCCAGCAGCACGACGGCGGTCAGCAGCGTCCAGGGACTGAGCGCAAAGATGATCTGCATGGCCAGAAAGCCCAGCACGGCGCCCACATACACAGGCCCGTTGCGCAGGCGCGTGGCAATGGAGCTCAGCACCAGCGCGCCCACCAGCGATCCGATGCCGTCCAGGCTGGCCAGCAGACCGACGCCCTGGGGATCCAGGTGCAGCTGGTCGCGGCCGATCACCGGAATCATGCTCAGCACCGGCCAGCCGAACAGGTTGAAAAGCATCGTGACCCACAACGTCGCCTGCAGAGGACGGGATTCGCGCGCGGCCTGAAAGCCGCGCAGCAGGCGTTCGCGCATGGATGGCTTTGCAGCATCGTCCGGTATTTGCGCTGGGTCCGCCACGCCGAACAGGGCCGCCAGCACCGGCAGGTAGAGCAGGCTCGCGCACAGCAGCACGGCCGGCAGGGCGCCGTGGGCGATCAGCACGCCACCCAGCATCGGGCCAAACAGCCGGCTGCCGTTCGAGAGCACCGCATCGATGGACATGGCCTGCAGCACCCGCCCGTCGCCGGCGATGTCCCCCATCAGGCCGCGGCGCAAAGGCATGTCGCCGGCCCAGATCAGGCCATTGACGAAGCTCGCCACCGCCAGGTGCCAGACCTCGATCGCGCCAAAGACGGAGACGATCAGCAGCACCAGGCAGGTGGCGAACAACACGGCATGTGTGGTGATCAGCAACCGGCGGCGCGACATGTGCGAAGCGAGCGCACCCAGCGCCAGCCCGAACATCGACAGCGGCAACAGGCGCAGCATCATCAGGCTGGCCACCCACAACGCGGAGTGTGTCTCGTCGTAGGTGAACACCGCGAAGGCCAGGATCTCCAGCCAGCGGATCAGCGACATCAGCATGCCGACGGCCCACAGGCGACGCAATTGCGGGTCGCGGTGGATGGGGGGGGCGGGAGGCCAGTGGCATGGTGGATGCGGGCTGCGCTGCGAAAGGTCTTGGTGTGGCGTGCTGCGGCAGTCAAGCCCGGCGGTCGCCGGTACTGCTTCGGTATCTCCAGAAGCTTGGCAAGGCAAATCCGGTCGCGATGACGCATGCCAGGCATACTGCGCCGCCCACCCAGATCGACGCCGACACCCCCCATGCATCCGCCATGAAACCGGCGCGGGCGTTTCCGATGAGCGGGCCGCTCAGGTAGCTGATCATCTCGATGCCGGCAAGACGGCCACGCAGGTTGTTGGGAATGGTCTGGTTCCAGATCGTGCCGCGGAACACGCCGCTCACCATGTCGGCCGCGCCGGCCACGGCCAGGCACAGCAGGGCGATCATCAGGCTGGGCGCGAAGCCCAGCAGCACGATGCCCAGCGCCCACACGGCCGCCGCGATGACGACCGCGCGGCCGTGACGTGTGACCCGGCTGGTCCAGCCGCTGAAGAGCCCGATCACCAAGGCCCCCACGGACATCGCCGACAGCAGCCAGCCCACCGACGCCGTTCGCCCATCGGCAGCAGCCATCG
>JANNDB010000595.1:0-1918 GCA_031387285.1 Betaproteobacteria bacterium
CGTTCCTTCGCTCACCACCGCCAGCAGCACCGACCCGATGAGCGGGCCATACACGGTGCCGGCGCCACCGATCATGCTGACCAGCAGCATCTCGACGGACTTGTCCACGCCAAATACGATGGTGGGGTCGATGTAGAGGAAATACTGCGCAAAGAAACTTCCGCCGACACCGGCAATGGCCCCCGAAAGGAGCATCACCTTGACCTTCTCGCTGAATACATCGATGCCCAATGCCCTGGCTGCGTCTTCGTTCTCGCGAATCGCCGCCAGGTGCGCGCCAAAGCGCGAGCGGCGCAACCATTCCGCGATCGCCACCGAGACCACGGTCAACGCCAGTATCAGGAAGTAGAAGCCGCTGCGATCGGCAAACTGGAAGTTGGCGACACCCGCTTTCATGGGGATCAGCATGCCCAGCCCACCCCCGGTGATGGCGACGGAGTTGCTGAGGATGCGCAGCACTTCGGCAAACGCCAGCGTGATGAGCGCGAAGTACGAACCCTTGAGCCCGGCACGGAACGATAAGCCGGCGATGACGCCGCCAACCACCGCACCGGCCAGCGCAGCCGCCGGCAGGCCGAGCCACGGTGACCAGCCCAGGCGCATCTGCACAATGGTTGATGCATAGGCGCCGGCGCCGAAGAAGGCCACGTGCCCGAATGACAGCTGCCCGGCAAAGCCGCCCGCGATGTTCCACGACTGGCCGATGAAGGCATAGAACAGCGCCAGCACCCCGAAGTTGAGCATGAAGCTGGAGGGGAAGACAAATGGAAACACCAGCGCGATGGCCAGCACCAGGCCATGCAGCTTCCAGGGCAACGGTTGCAGCTGCGACGTCATTGGCGCGCTCCGAACAGGCCTGACGGGCGAAACAGCAGTATCAGGATGAAGATCACCGAAATGCCGATCTGCCCAAGGCTTTCGCCCAGATAGAGGCCACCAAAGGATTCGGTCAGGCCGACGATCAGCCCGCCCACAACCGCCCCGAGAAAACTTCCCATGCCTCCCAGCACCACTACCGTGAATGCCACCAGCACGAAGACATGCCCGATGGTTGGCGAGACGTAGAAGATCGGCATCAGCAGGCAGGCCGCCGCACCGAGGGTGGCCAGGCCGATGCCGTAGGAGATGGCGAAGATGCGGTCCACGTCGATGCCCACCAGGCGCGCGCCGGTGCGCTCCTTGGCAACCGCGCGGATGGCGCGGCCGATGTCCGTGCGCTGCATGAAGAGGCCCAGCGCGATACACAGCAGCATGGCGACCCCGAACGAGATCAACTTGGGCAGTGGCACCAGCGTGGGGCCGAGCTCGATCATCTTGTCGGAGTAGGCGACGGAGATGGTGCGCGAGTCACCCTTGAAAAACATCAGCGCGATGTTCTCTATCAGGATCGACAGGCCGAGCGTGATCAGCAGGATGTTTTCGTCACGCCCGTTGGACAGGCGCCCGATGACGCCCTTGTACAGCGCATAACCGAGCCCATACATGGCAGGCACCATGACCAGCATCGACAGATACGGGTCGACCCCCAGCTTCGTGAGCAGGTAGTAGACCCCGAACATGGCCAGCATCAACATGCTGCCATGCGCGAAGTTGATGATGTGCAACACGCCATAGATCAGCGTCAGGCCGCTGGCAACCAGCGTATAGATGCCCCCGAGCAGCAAACCGTTGATGGTGGCTGCCGCGAGGATGGTGATGTCCAAGGCGAGTCTCCCGGTACAGCCGCCTGCGCAATGGGCGCACAGGCGGCGGGGCTGTCAGGAAAGGGGAATCAGCTGAACTTGGGCCTTGGGAAAACGGGCTTGACGGCCGCAAAATCTCCTGGCCAGACCACGTCGATATCGGTCTTGGAGGCCTGCAGCAGGGCCGCGCGGGCGCCCTGGTTCTGGCCGTTGACGAACTTGGTCGGACCATAGGG
>JANNDB010000624.1:0-2677 GCA_031387285.1 Betaproteobacteria bacterium
GTTCAGGTTGGGCGCGCTGGCAATCACAACGGCGTGCCGGACACGCTGCGGATACTGCAGGGTCCAGCCCAGCGCCTGCATGCCGCCCAGGCTGCCCCCCATCACGGCGGCAAGCGTGCTGATGCCCAGGCGGTCCAGCAAGCGGGCCTGGGCATCCACCCAGTCCTCCACCGTCACAACCGGAAAGTCGGCGCCGTAGGGCCGCCCGGTGTCCGGATTCAGGTGCATCGGGCCGGTAGAGCCAAAACACGAACCCAGGTTATTGATCCCGATCACGAAGAAACGCCGCGTGTCGACCGGCTTGCCCGGACCGATCATCGAATCCCACCAGCCGTCCGATTTGTCCTGGCCTGCATAGAGTCCGGCCAGATGGTGCGAGGCGTTCAGGGCGTGCAATACCAGCACCGCATTGGAGCGCTTCACATCAAGCGTTCCATAGGTCTCGTAGCTGAGGTCGTACGCGCGAATCGCGACACCGCTGCGCAAGGGCAGTGGCGATTCAAAGTGCATCGACGACGGTGAAACAAGCATAAAAAACCGGCTGAGCCAAATGCGGGCCGGTTTCCATTACGAGGCGGTGCCGTATTTAGCTGATTTTCGGGACTCCATTGACCCGGTGCCCGCAAGCTGTAGCAAATCGGCACGCAGCATGAGTATAGGTGTACTTTATTTGGACGCGCGGGCGTGGCTTTGCCCTCCGGTACCAGACTGGCAAACCTGCTCGGCCGGGGAAAGCGGGCCCTTTCAGGGCGCCGCGCACTCGATCGGCGCGAATATTGCTTGGTTTTGGTGCAAGCCGATTTCAACTCTCATTTACGCACTGTATTTGTGCATCAACCAACAGGAACCGCCATGGAGGCACTAAAACAAGGCTCTGACGCACTCTTCATACTCCTTGGAGGCATCATGGTTCTGGCGATGCACGCCGGTTTCGCCTTCCTGGAGCTTGGCACCGTACGCAAGAAGAACCAGGTGAACGCACTGGTCAAGATCCTCGTGGACTTTTCCGTGTCTACCGTCGCCTACTTCCTGGTGGGGTATGGGGTGGCTTACGGGACCAGCTTCCTGGTGGGCGCGGAACAGCTCGCGGCGCGCAATGGCTATGAATTGGTCAAGTTCTTCTTCCTGCTGACCTTTGCCGCGGCCATACCGGCCATCATTTCCGGTGGAATCGCTGAACGCGCCAAGTTCTGGCCACAACTGATTGCCACTGCCGTCATCGTCGGGTTGATATACCCGTTCTTTGAGGGCATCGCCTGGAACCAGCACTACGGCGTGCAGGCCTGGATCAAATCCGCTACCGGGGAAGAGTTTCACGACTTCGCCGGGTCGGTTGTCGTTCACGCGGTGGGCGGCTGGCTCGCGCTGCCAGCGGTTCTGCTGCTGGGTGCCCGGGCAAACCGTTATCGCAAGGATGGCTCCGTCAGCGCGCATCCGCCGTCCAACATCCCCTTTCTCGCGCTGGGAGCGTGGATCCTGACGGTGGGCTGGTTCGGTTTCAACGTCATGAGTGCGCAGACCATCGACAAGATTTCGGGGCTGGTCGCCGTCAACTCGCTGATGGCAATGGTCGGCGGCACCCTTGCGGCGCTGGCACTGGGCAAGAATGACCCGGGCTTCATACACAACGGGCCACTCGCTGGACTGGTCGCCGTGTGCGCGGGGTCAGACCTTATGCATCCGGTCGGCGCTTTGCTGGTCGGCGTCATTGCCGGTGCCATTTTTGTGCGGATGTTCACCCTGACCCAGAACCGCTGGAAGATTGACGACGTGTTGGGTGTGTGGCCTTTGCACGGCCTGTGCGGTACTTGGGGCGGGCTCGCGGCCGGGATATTCGGCTCAAAAGCACTCGGTGGCTTGGGCGGCGTGTCGTTTACAGCGCAACTCGCCGGTACGACGCTCGGCGTGGTGTGGGCCGGCCTCAGCGGATGGCTGCTCTACCAGTTGCTCAAGTCCACCATGGGACTGCGCCTGAGCCAGGAGGAGGAGTTCGAAGGAGCCGACCTGTCGATCCACAGGATAGGGGCGACGCCCGACCGCGAGGTCAACTGGTAAGGGGCTGGGATGCCTTGCGCGCCAGGCTTACCAGGTCGGCAGAATAAAAAATTTGCAATATCGCCAACTTGACGGATAATGACCGCGTATTGCCGTAAAGCGGCAATATTTTTTTGCGGTGATTAGTCAGTTTCGCGTCTGCTCTAAGTCTTCATTGGTTTGTTGATTGCGGCTATCGGACTCCATCGCGCTTTGAGTCTTTTTGAGGAGTCCCTTCATGGGCAACAAACTTTACGTGGGCAATCTGCCCTATTCTTTCCGTGACGAAGACCTGCAGCAAGCATTCTCCGCCCACGGCAGTGTTTCCAGCGCCAAGGTCATGATGGAGCGCGATACCGGTCGCTACAAGGGCTTCGGGTTCGTCGAAATGGGTAGCGATGCGGAAGCGCAAGCCGCCATCAGCGCGATGAACGGCCAACAATACGGTGGTCGTGGCCTCGTCGTCAACGAAGCCCGTCCGATGGAACCGCGCCCCCCCCGTAGCGGCGGCTTCGGTGGCGGCAGCGGCGGTGGTGGCGGTGGCTACGGTGGCGGCGCCGGCGGCGGCGGCGGTAGCCGAAGCGGTGGTGGTGGTGGCTACGGTGGCGGCGCCGGCGGCGGCGGTGGCCGAAGCGGCGGCGGC
>JANNDB010000652.1:0-4920 GCA_031387285.1 Betaproteobacteria bacterium
ATGGAGTTCCTCAAGACCACCGTGGGCAAGGGCCGCTACCTGGGCATGGACACGCGCATCATCTCGGTGCGAGAAGCCAAGGAATACTTTCCGTTGCTCGAGGAGCGGCACTTTGTCGGCGCCCTGCTCGATCCCAACGAAGGCCACCTCGACCCATCGGGCACCACGTACGCCTATGCCAAGGCGGCGCGTCTGGGTGGCGCCAGCATCGAAGTGCAGACCAAGGTCGAATCGCTGGAGCAGAAGGCCGATGGCACCTGGCGTGTCATCACCAACAAGGGCGTGGTGGAGTGTGAACACGTGGTCAACGCGGGTGGATTGTGGGCGCGCGAAGTCGGGCGCATGGTCGGCATCGAGTTGCCGGTGCTGGCCATGGAGCACATGTACCTGGTGACCGAAGAGGTTCCGGAAATAGTCGCCTACAACAAGGCCGCCGGCAAGGAGATCGGCCACGTGATCGA
Organism: Betaproteobacteria bacterium; assembly: GCA_031387285.1. GTDB lineage: Bacteria > Pseudomonadota > Gammaproteobacteria > Burkholderiales > Burkholderiaceae_C > CAISIP01. Next base: position 462 of record JANNDB010000652.1, read on the forward strand.
CTTTGGCGCCGAGTGCTACCTGCGCCAGGAGGGCAAGGGCATCGTGCTCGGCGCCTACGAAAAAGCCTGCGTGCCCTGGTCTCCGAAAGAAACTCCCTGGAGCTTCGGGCAGGAACTGCTGCAACCCGACATCGACCGCATCGCACCGTCGCTCGAAGTCGCCTTCCGCCACTTCCCGGCGCTCGAGCATGTGGGTATCAAGCGCATCATCAACGGCCCGTTCACCTTCGCACCCGACGGCAATCCGCTGGTCGGCCCGGTGCAGGGGCGTACCAACTTCTGGTCCGCCTGTGGCGTGATGGCCGGCTTCAGCCAGGGCGGCGGCGTGGGCCTGGCCCTGTCGAACTGGATGGTCGACGGTGACCCTGGCTTCGACATCTGGGGTATGGACGTGGCACGTTATGGCGACTGGGCCACACGCACCTACACCAACGCCAAGGTGCGGGAGAACTATTCGCGCCGCTTCAGCATCCGCTTCCCGAACGAGGAACTGCCGGCGGGCCGCCCGTTGCAGACCACCTCGCTTTACGACACCTTCCTCGCGCAGGGCGCCGTGATGGGTGACTCCTGGGGCATGGAGACGCCGCTCTGGTTCGCGCCGCCGGGCCAGAAGGCGCAAGACATCGTCTCCTTCCATCGCTCGAACGACTTCGCGCCGATCAAGGCCGAGTGCCTGGCGGTGCGCAATGGCGTGGGCGTGACGGAGATCGCCAACTTTGCCAAGTACGAAATTACCGGCAGCGGCGCCGAGCAATGGCTGCTGCAGGTGATGACCAACACCATGCCGAAGGTCGGCCGCCTCGTGCTCACCCCCATGCTCAACCACCAGGGCCGCATCATTGGGGATTTCACAATCGCCAAGGCGGCAGGGAACCGCTTCATGATGTGGGGCTCCAGTCAGGCGCAGGTCTACCACATGCGCTGGTTCGAGCAGCATCTGCCGAAAGATGGTTCAGTGCGTATCGAGCCATACGGCATGAAGCTGGTCGGCCTGTCTATCGCCGGCCCGAAGGCGCGCGACCTGTTGGCGCGCCTGACCGATGACGATGTCTCCAACGCCGCATTCAAGTTCATGGATTACCGCGAGATGGAAGTGGCCACCTTGCGCGCCAAGGTAAACCGCGTCACCTACACGGGTGACCTGGGTTACGAGATCTGGGTCGCCCCCGAATACCAGCTGCGCCTGTACCAGGCCATCATGGCCGCCGGTGCCGATCTGGGTATCCGCAACTTCGGCATGCGCGCCCTGTTGTGCATGCGGCTGGAAAAGAATTTTGGCACCTGGTTCCGCGAATTCCGTCCCATCTATGGGCCCTTCGAGGCCGGTCTCGAGCGTTTCGTCAAACTCGACAAGCCCGATTTCATCGGCAAGGCGGCGGCGTGCAAGGAAAAAACCGAAGGCCCGAAACGCACCCGCGTCTGCATGGTGGTGGACGCCACCGACAGCGACGTCATGGGTGACGAGCCGATCTGGGTCGACGGCAAGGTGGTGGGCTGGGTTACTTCCGGTGGTTACGGCCACTTCGTCGACCAGTCGCTGGCGCAGGGCTACATACCTACGGCGCTGGTCAAGCCTGGCATGCAACTGGAGATCGAAATCCTGGGCGAGCGCCGCCCGGCGCGGCTGCAGATGGATCCACCCTTCGACCCAGAAGCCAAACGCATGAGAATGTAGGCGTATGGCGGAGCGTTATTCGATCTGGTCGCTGCTCCGGCATGCGATGGGTGGCCACAAGGGCTGGGAGCGCGCCTGGCGCGACCCCGAGCCAAAGAAGAACTACGACGTCATCATCATCGGCGGCGGCGGCCATGGGCTGGCCACGGCCTATTACCTGGCGAAGAACCACGGCATCCGGAACATCGCGATTGTCGAAAAGGGCTACATCGGCTCGGGCAATGTAGGGCGCAACACCACCATCGTGCGCTCCAACTACATGATGCGCGAGAACACGCCGTTCTACGAGCATTCGCTGGAGTTGTGGCGCGGGCTTTCCGAAGAGCTCAACTACAACGTGATGTTCTCGCCACGCGGTTACCTGTTCGCCGCCTGTTCCCAGGCTGCGCTGGACGGCTGGGTGCGCCGCGCCAACATCATGCGGCTCAATGGCATCCGCGCGGAGATCCTGACCCGTGAGGAGATGATGAAGGAGGCGCCGTATCTCGACTACTCCGACAGCGCGCGTTTCCTGATTTATGGCGGCGCCCTGTTGCCCGACGCCGGCACCGCGCGCCACGACGCGGTGGCCTGGGGTTATGCACGCGCGGCAGACCAACTCGGCGTGGACATCATCCAGAACTGCGAAGTGCTGGACTACCTTTGGTCCGGCGAGCGCGTGGTGGGGGTGAAGACCACCCGCGGTGATATCGGTGCGGGCAAGGTGGCGGCGGCGGTAGCCGGCCACACTTCGGTGCTGGCCCAGAAGGCCGGTCTGCGCCTGCCGATCGAAAGCCATGTGCTGCAGGCCTTCGTGAGCGAATCCATCAAGCCCGTGGTGCACCATGTGGTGGTGTGGTCGGCGACCTACTTCTACGTGTCGCAGTCGGACAAAGGCGGGCTGGTGTTTGGCGGGCATATCGATCGCTACAACAGTTATGCGCAGCGCGGCAACCTGCCCAACATCGCCGAGACCACCCAGGGCCTGGTGAGCCTGATCCCGTTCACTGCGCGCCTGCGTCTGCTGCGCCATTGGGGCGGCATCATGGACATGACACCCGACGGCAGCCCCATCATCACGACCACGCCGGTTCCGGGCTTTTACCTCAATGGCGGCTGGTGTTATGGCGGCTTCAAGGCCACGCCGGCATCGGGCTGGTGTTTTGCACACACCATCGCCAACGACACCCCGCATGCCTACAACGCCGGCTTCACTATGGACCGCTTCGCCAAGGGCCGCACCATCGACGAAGCCGGTTACGGCCCGTACAACCATCTGCAGTAGGACGGCCGACCCAGTATGCTGAGAATCCATTGCCCCTGGTGCGGTGTGCGCGACCACGAAGAGTTCAGCTACTTCGGCGACGCCACAAAGACCTATCCGCCGCTGGACGCCGAGCACCACGACGCCTGGGTGGAGGCCGTCTACATGCGTGACAACCCCAAGGGCGAACATGTCGAATTCTGGCAACACACGCTGGCCTGCCGCCGCTGGCTCGCGGTGCGCCGCAACACGGTCACGCACGACATCCTGGCCGTCATGCCGGCACGCGAAAGGCCCGTGAAATGAGCGGTAAGCATCGCCTTGCGCAAGGTGGCCGCATCCGGCGCGATGTGCCGGTGCCATTCAGTTTCAACGGCCGGACCCTGCAGGGCTTCGCCGGCGACACGGTGGCCTCGGTGCTGCTTGCGCACGGCGAGCACCTGGTCGCCCGCTCCTTCAAGTACCACCGCCCGCGCGGCATCATGGCTGCCGGCATCGAGGAGCCCAATGCTCTGATGACGCTGGGCAGCGGTAGCCGTCAGGAGCCCAATGTGGCAGCGACCGTCACCGAAGTACACAAGGACTTGCAGGTGCGCACCCAGAACGCCTGGCCGTCGGTGGGCTTCGACCTGATGGCGATCAATTCCCTGTTCTCGCCCCTGTTCGTTGCCGGTTTTTACTACAAGACCTTCATGGGTCCGACGCGGCGCGCCTGGATGTTCTACGAACACTTCATCCGCAAGGCGGCCGGCCTGGGCGCGGCCACCGAGGATCCGGACCCGGATCGTTACGAGTGGCACCACGTGTTCGCCGATCTGCTGGTCGTCGGTTCCGGCCCGGCAGGGCTGACCGCCGCGCTGGCAGCGGCGCGCAGCGGCGTCGATGTGACGCTGGTCGAGCAGGACTTCGAACTCGGTGGTTCCTTGCTCGGCCACGCGGTCGGCAGCGCGCCAGCCCAGTGGCTGGCACAGATGCTGGCTGACCTGACAGCCACCGGCCGCGTGCGCTTCCTGACCCGTGCCACCGCCTTCGGCCTGTACGACGGCAACACCGTGGGTGTGGCCGAAGTCAGTGCGCCAGGTCAGGCCGATGCGGCCCGCGGCGTGCCGCGCCAGCGCCTGCATATCGTGCGTGCCAAGGCCGTGTTGATGGCCTGCGGCGCGCTCGAGCGGCCGCTGGTGTTCTCCGGCAATGACCGTCCCGGCGTGATGCTGGCCGGCGCGGTGGGCACTTATGTAAATCGTTACGCCGTGGCCGCAGGCCGGCGCGCGGTGTTTGCAATCAACAACGATGCCGCCTACCTTGATGCCATCGCTTTGGCCGGCGCGGGCGCCCAAGTGCAGATTGCGGACTTGCGTGCGCAGGCCGGTGCGCAGGTGCAGGCGCTGGCGCGCGCCGCTGGTGTGCAGGTGTCGCTCGCAACGGCTGTGATTCATGCGCAGGGCAGCCATAGGGTGGACAGTTGCCTGCTGGCGCCGTTCGAGATCACCCAGGGTCGTGTCACGGGCGCACCGACGCGGCAAGCCGTAGACCTGGTGGCC
>JANNDB010000690.1:0-3806 GCA_031387285.1 Betaproteobacteria bacterium
GCAGTTCCAGCCCTTCAGCATCCAGATCGAACCGCACGACTACATGGCCGAGTTGTTTGACGCGGTGGCCCGCGCCAATACGATCCTCATCGACTGGTCGCGCGACGCCTGGGGCTATATCAGCCTGGGTTACTTCAAGCAGAAGCTGCGAGAGGGCGAGGTCGGATCGAGCACCATGCCGCACAAGGTCAACCCGATCGACTTCGAAAACGCCGAAGGCAACCTGGGACTGGCCAATGCCTTGCTGCGCCACCTGAGCGAAAAGCTGCCCATCAGCCGCTGGCAACGCGACCTGACCGATTCAACCGTGTTGCGCAACATGGGCGTGGCGCTGGGTTACGCGGTGCTGGCGTACGAGTCCTTGTCTGCCGGCCTGGGAAAACTGGAGCTCAACAGCGCCGCTATCGCGGCAGACCTTGACGGCGCCTGGGAGGTGCTTGCCGAGCCGGTGCAAACGGTCATGCGCCGTTACGGTCTGCCTCAACCCTATGAGCAACTCAAGAAATTCACACGCGGAGCGCCGATGACAAAAGAGCTCATGCGCAGCTTCATCCAGGCGCTGGACATACCGCCTGCCGACAAGCAGCGGCTGCTGGAGATGACCCCAGCGAGTTACGTCGGCAAGGCCGCCGAACTCGCGCGGCGCGTCTGATCGCGCGCGCATGGCGGTCAAATCCACCATCTTCAAGGCGACCCTGCAGGTCGCCGACATCGACCACGCCTACTATGCAGACCATGCCCTGACGCTGGCGCGCCACCCGAGCGAGACCGATGAACGCATGATGGTGCGCCTGGCCGCCCTCGCCTTGCATGCCCATACCCTCAACAGTGTCTGCAATGGGGACGGCGTGCTGGCTTTTGGCGCCGGCCTGTCCGACCCGGACGAGCCGGACGTCTGGCTGCGCGACTTCACCGGGCGCACCCGCCTATGGCTGGAAGTTGGCCAACCCGAGGACAAGCCCCTACAGAAAGCCTGCAGCAAGGCTGACGCCGTTGTGCTGTACTGCTTTCACCATGCGGCCGAAGTCTGGTGGCGCGGCGTGGAGTCCAAGCTCACGCGCATGGACAAACTGAGTGTGTTCCGGATTGCCGCGGCAGATGCCGCGCAACTGGCCGGGCTCGCCCGGCGCACCATGCTGTTGCAGGCAACCGTTCAGGAAGGCGTGCTGACGCTGGGCGACGATGCCCGGTCGGTCAGCATCGAACCGCTGCGCTGGAAGTAATCACGGCGCGCGCTGGCGCTCGGCTGCCCGCTCGGCATACCGGTTGAAGCGCCACGAATCCGCGGCAAGGCTGATGCGCCGCCAGGTCACGCGCTTTTCAGCCGGCCGCATGTCGGTCCAGTGCTGGACTTCGGCGAAGCTGCGGCCACAGCCCTTGCAAACCTCGTCCCCCTGGCTGGTGGAGCAGATCGCTATACAGGGTGTATCGGTCGTAGTCTCATACCAGGCAAGCCAGGCGGCATAAGCCGGGGCCGGCATACTGAATTCGTCTGCCAGCGGCTCGCGAAAATACACCATGCGGGCGTACACATCGGCCAGCGCGCGCAACGGCGGCTGGAGCGAGAAGCCGTCGGGCGACGGCACCCTCTCCCGCCAATAGTTGATGGCCGCCTCGATATCGGTAATGTGGATGCCGGCCATGGTGCTCGCTAGGGGGAGGGGCATGATAACGCCCAGGTCGCGACCGCGCGCAAACACGCTCGGTGGTATGCTGATTCGATATGAAACTTATCGCCAAATGGCTGCTCAGTGCCTGCGCCCTGCTGGCAGTCGCCTACATCTACAGCGGCGTACAGGTCAGCAGTTTTGGCACGGCGCTGCTGGCGGCCTTTGTCATCGGCCTGCTCAACACCATTGTGCGGCCGGTGCTGGTTGTGCTTACGCTCCCGGTGACGCTGATCACACTGGGGCTGTTCCTGTTTGTGATCAACGCCCTGATGTTCTGGGCCGCTGCCGGCGTCATGGATGGCTTTCGCGTGACCGGTTTCTCCGCAGCCCTGCTCGGCTCGCTGATCTACTCGGTGTTTGGCCTGGTGATCGAGTCAGCGCTCGAGCGACTGTTCTCTAAAAAGTAACTGCACGGCACGGGCGCGGGTGTCGATGATCGACGCCTCGATGTGGTCGACACCGGCACCACCCGCATTTCGCACCAGTGTCTGGCCGGCCCTGAAGCGCTCCAGCGCGCCGGCATAGTCGAGTTGCGCCACTCTGGCCTCGGCGTCGGCACGAATGGCGCGCAGCGACTGCCCCTGCGCAGCGCTGACCCCTGACAGCATTTGCCAGGCGCTGGCATCGCGCGGGTGGGTTGCAACCCATGCCAACAAGGCCTGCGAGGCCTCCGCCGCGCGTCCCTGCGCTGTCAGTATCTGGGCAGACATCAGCACCTCGGGCCGTCCCAGCGGGGCCAGCGGCGCTGCCGGTTGGCCGGAAGCGAGCGCCAGTTCAGCGCGCAGCAGGTTGGTCAGCCGCTGGGCTGGCGGTGAGGACTGGGTCACGGCCTCCAGGCGTACCAGTTGCCCGAGGGCGGTCGTGAAATCACGCGCCTTGATTGCTGCCACGATTGCGCCGTAGTGGGCGCCCGCCTGGCGCGCTGGCGTTGCTGCCCCCAGTGCCGGATCGGATCCTTCGCCCACAAACTGGCGCACCGCGTCCGCACTGTAATTGGCCAGGACGCGCGCCCTCGCACTGACCATGGCGTGCTCCAGCGTGGTCTCCCCAGGAACCACCGGGCCAGGGGGCTGGCGCGCCTGCACATCGGAAATCCGCTCAGTGGTCAGTGGATGGCTGCGCAGATAGGGGAAGGAACCATTGTCATTCAGGCGCGACGCCTGCTGCAGCTTGTCGAACATGGTCACAAAACCTTGCGGTGCAAAGCCGCCCTGGGTCATGACACCGAATCCAACCCGGTCGGCCTCCCGCTCCATGTCACGCGAAAAGTTCAGCTGGTTCTGGATGGCCACGGCCTGTCCACCGGTCAACACCGCACTGGCGGCTTCCGGGTTCTTCCCTGCCGCCAGAATGCCCAGGATCATGGCGCCAATCAGCCACGGTGTCTGCTCGGCCTGTTTGGAGATCAGTCGGGATATGTGGCGTTGCGTCACGTGGCTCATTTCGTGGGCCAGCACCGAGGCCAGTTCGTCTCGGTTGGCCACCACGCCGATCAGACCGAGGTGTACGCCAAAGTAGGCTCCGGGCAGGGCGAAGGCATTGATCGTCCGATCGCGCCCCAATAGAATTTCCCAGGCGAAACGCTGCTCCGTTTCGGGCGAGATTTCGCCCCGGGACCGGGCGGCGGCCAGCAGCGGCTGCCAGATCCGGTCCAGGTAATCGAGTACCACCGGGTCGTCCAGATAGTCCGGATCACGGTAGAGCTCGCGGGCAATCCTGTCGCCAAGACGGCGTTCGGCCGCGAGGCTGAGTTCACTGTTGTCACCCAGTGCCGGGAGTTGGCCCGCGTTGCCCCGGCTGGACGGCGCAGGCAGCGTCGTCCCGATTCCGCCTTGCGCCTGTACTGCAATCGGGCCATAAAAACACAATGCCGCCAACGCCACACTCCGGCGCACGATGGCCGGCAACCGATGCCGACGAGGGCGGCAGGCGCCGTATGCAGGGTCCGACTTTGGCATGGTCGTATCATCGCCCATCCAGATAAACCATCGGTAAAGCGCCGCCACAAGATGCTTCATTTGTTGTCCTTTCATGTCCGCTACGGGATCTCGGCATGGCGCAGCTGACCCACTTCGACGCCGAGGGGCAGGCCCACATGGTGGATGTGGGCGACAAGGCCGCAACCCGCCGGATCGC
>JANNDB010000693.1:0-2173 GCA_031387285.1 Betaproteobacteria bacterium
TTTCAGGGTACGCATGGTGATGGTGTCGGGCACCGGGCAGATCGACACGCACAGGTTGCAGCCCACACACTCCTCATCCTTGATCTCGAAGTGGCGCTTGCCGTCCTTGCTGGCCGTGATGGCCTGATGCGAGGTGTCTTCGCAGGCTGCGTAGCAGCGCCCGCACTGGATGCAGTTGTCCTGGTTGATGACCGCCTTCTCGACATGGTTGAGGTTCAGGTTGCTCCAGCCCGTGATGCTGGGGACCGCCTTGCCGACCATTTGCGCCACACTGGTGTAGCCCTGCTGGTCCATGAAGTTCGAGAGGCCGCTGCACATGTCCTGCACGATCTTGAAGCCGTACACCATGGCAGCGGTGCAGACCTGCACCGTGCCGCTGCCAAGGGCGATGAATTCTGCTGCGTCGCGCCAGTTGTTGATGCCGCCAATACCCGAGATCGGCAGGCCGGCCGTCTGCGGGTCGCGCGCGATCTCGGCCACCATGTTGAGCGCGATCGGTTTCACCGCCGTGCCGCAATATCCGCCGTGCGAGCCCTGCTTGCCGACGCTCGGGATCATGGTCATGGCTTCCAGGTTCACGCCCATCACCGAGTTGATGGTGTTGATCAGGGACACCGCGTCCGCGCCGCCTTGTTTGGCGGCGCGCGCGGGGTAGCGGATGTCGGTGATGTTGGGCGTCAGCTTCACGATCACCGGCATGCGCGAATACTGCTTGCACCAGCGCGCCACCATCTCGATGTATTCGGGCACCTGGCCGACCGAAGAGCCCATGCCGCGTTCGCTCATGCCGTGCGGGCAGCCGAAATTGAGTTCAACGCCGTCACAGCCGGTGTCCTCGATCATCGGCAGGATGCGTTTCCAGGACTGCTCCTCGCAGGGCACCATGATGGACACCACCAGCGCACGGTCCGGCCAGTTGCGCTTGACGCGGCGGATTTCGTCCAGGTTGGTCTGCAGCGGCCGGTCCGTGATGAGTTCGATGTTGTTGAAGCCGAGCACGCGGCGGTCGCCACCCATCAGCGTGGCATAACGCGGCCCGTGCACGTTGACGATTTCGGGGTCTTCCCCAAGCGTCTTCCAGACCACGCCGCCCCATCCTGCCTCGAAGGCGCGGTTTACGTTGTATTCCTTGTCGGTGGGTGGCGCGGAGGCCAGCCAGAACGGGTTCGGGCTGGAGATGCCGACGAAGCTGGTGTGCAGGTTAGCCATGTTCAGGCTCCCTTTGCAGCGGTGAGCGCCGCATGAATGGACATGGCGGCTACCTTGCCGTGTTCGACCGCCTCCACCGTCAGGTCGCGTCCGCCGACACGGCAATCGCCGCCCGCCCAGACCTTGGCGTGAGTGGTATGGCCCTCGGCGTCGGTGCGGATGCGCCCGCCTTGCAGTTCGACCAGCGCGCCCAGCGGCTGCGCCACGAAGCTCTGGCCGATCGCCTTGAAAACGGTGTCTGCGGCCAGATCGAAGGTCTCGCCGGTTTCCACCAGCTTGCTGCCGTCTGTGCGGGTGCGCGCAAAACGCATGCCGCGCAGTTGACCCGCTTCGACCAGCACCTCCCTGGGCGCCGCCCAGTGCCGGATCGCCACACCGTTGGTCTGGGCCCAATCGATCTCGTGGCTGGAGGCCGACATGCCCTCGGGACCGCGCCGGTAGACGATGGTGACTTCCTCTGCGCCCAGCTTGCGTGACTGCACGGCCGCGTCGACCGCCGTCATTCCGCCCCCGATCACCACGACCCGGCGACCCACCGGCAGCGTGGCGTAGTCGCTGGCCTGGCGAAGTTCGGCAATGAAATCAACCGCGTTGCGCAGGCCGGCCACGGCGGGCTCCTGGATGCCGATGGTGTTGACGCCGGCCAGGCCCAGGCCCAGGAACACGGCGTCGTAGTCCCGCACCAGCCCCTCCAGCGTGGCATCCACGCCCAGGCGCACGCCGTTGCGCAGCTCGATGCCGCCGATCGACAGCAGCCAGCTGATTTCCTTCTGGGCGAATCCGTCCACCGTCTTGTAGGTGGCGAGGCCATATTCGTTAAGGCCTCCCGGTTTGGGTTGGGCGTCCAGCAGCACAACGTTGTGGCCGTGCCGCGCCAGGCCGTGTGCGCAGGCCAGCCCGGCCGGGCCGGCACCGACCACGGCGATGCGTTTGCCGGTGGGAGCGGCCCGCGTGAACAGGGGCG
>JANNDB010001014.1:0-2617 GCA_031387285.1 Betaproteobacteria bacterium
ATGGTTTCAGTCATGCCCCACCAGCCCATGGTCTTGACGCGGATGACGGCATCGGAAGGCGGCTCGCAAACGGCGCTGCCCCACATGCGGTAGTGGTGTTCGGGCGGCGCCCCGTGCGCGAGCAAGGCCTTCACGCAAAACGGCACGACCGAAGTCCAGGTGCAGCGGTGCTGCAACGATGCGCTCCAGAACCGGCTGGCGGAAAAGCGCGGCTGCACCACGGCCGTGCCGCCCGCCCACAAGGTAGCCAGCACCGAGTAGGCCTGCGCGTTGGTGTGGAACAGCGGCAGATGAACCAGATGCACGTCGCTCGCGCGCAGGTCTTCGTGCACGGCATTGACGCGCGCACCCCACAAGGCATTGGCATGGGTCCACAACACGGCCTTGGGGCGGGAGGTCGTGCCTGAGGTGAACTGCACGCTGCACGGCGCCAGTGGGTCGGGTATGCGGCGCGCCGGTGCGTCGGCGAGCGCCACGTCGATCGCATCGAAATGCTGCGCAGCCGGCACAGGCTGGGCCGGCGCCTCGCCGTTGTCGCTGCCCGTCACGGCGATCCAGCGCAGGCTTTTGCAACTGCGCGCCACAAGTTCGGCAAAGCGCGGCTGGGTGACGGCCGCAACCGCGCCAACCCGGTCTGCGTAATAGGTGAGGTCGTCAGCGACCGCGCGGGCGTTGGTGGTCACCGCCACAGCGCCCAGCCAAGCGCAGGCATACCAGGCCAACAGCGCCTCCGGGCAATTGTCCAGATGGATGAGGACAAAGTCCCCCGCAGTGACTCCGCGCTTTTGCAGTCCGCCCGCGATCCGGCAAACACGCTCCAGAAACTGTCCGTAAGTCCATTGCTGGCCAGGACCCTCAAACGGCGCCCAGACCAGGAACGGATGGTCCCGTCGCGTCAGCGCACGCTGCACTAGCAGGCTGGGCAGGTCCATGCCCGAAAACGGATGCAGATCACGAGCAGTCAGCATCGCGGCCATGCCCCGTCACGCCACTGGCGCCGGCTGGAATGCCGGCCCGATCTTGAATATGCCGCTGGCGCGGACAATGGGCACACCGTCAGCTGTCAACAGGCCTTGCAGGAACACCATGTTGCGGGTAGCGCGCAGCACCTGCCCTTCCCCCTGTACCCAGCTGCCGAGTGGCGCGCCAGCCAGATAGTCCAGCTGCAGGCTGATGGTGGGCAGGAAGCGATTGCGACCGGCCTCACTGGTGGCGTGGGCGGTAACGGCAAACAGCATGTCGGTAAACGTTGCCAGCATGCCGCCGTGGCAGACCTTCATTGGATTGCAATGGCGCATTTCCACCCGAAAGCCAAGGCTGACGCCCCGATTTCTGTCGGTCCCGTCGGCACGCCGGCAATACAGCGGGCCATTCACGTCCATGAAGCCGTCGCCGAGGTGGCGCAGCTTGAAGCCTTCAGGAATAGCGGGGTCGGCAGTGTTCATTGCACAAGCAGGCGCAGCGCGCCACCGGGAAAGGTTGAACCAGGCGCTAGCGTAGTCCATCCCGTCCCCGCACCGGGTCACCCAGGCGATTCCATTTAGTGCGCGGCGGCCAGCAAGGCCGCGTTGCCACCGGCCGCCGTGGTGTTCACCGTGATGGTCTGCTCGGCGCAAAAGCGGTAGAGGTAATGGGGGCCACCCGCCTTGGGCCCGGTACCCGACAAGCCCTCGCCGCCAAACGGCTGCACACCGACCACCGCCCCGATCTGGTTGCGGTTGATATACACGTTGCCCACATGGGCGGCGCGCGCCAGCGCCTGGGCCCGGCTGTCAATGCGGGTCTGGATGCCAAGCGTCAGGCCATAACTCAGCGCGTTGATCTGTGCAATCACCGCAGCCGGATCACCGCTCCAGCGCAGCACATGCAGTACCGGCCCGAAAATCTCCTGCTGCAGTTCGGCAATACTTTGCACTTCGAACGCCTGCGGCGCCAGCAGATTGGCCAGCCGCTGCTCGCCAGCCCTGGAAACAGCAGGCGCCGGCCACAATGCCCTGGCGCTGGCCTGCAGCCGCTTGAGTTGCGCCTGGATTGAATCAAACGCCTCGGTGTCGATCACCGGGCCAACGTCGGTGGCCAGCTCGGCCGGCTCGCCACACACCAGTTCCTGCGCAGCACCACGCAGCATGCTGATCACGTGATCGGCGATTTCGGCATGCACGCACAGCAGGCGCAGCGCGGAGCAGCGTTGGCCGGCGCTGCGAAAGGCGCTTTGCACCACGGCGTCGCAGACCTGCTCGGGCAGGGCCGTGCTGTCCACCAGCATGGCGTTGATTCCACCGGTTTCGGCAATCAGCGGCACGATGGAGCCGTCCTTTGCGGCCAAGGCACGGTTGATGATGCGTGCCACCTGGGTCGAGCCAGTGAAGACGACTCCCGCCACCCCGGCAGCCGCAACCAGCGCGGCGCCCACGGTCTCGCCAGGCCCATGCAGCAGTTGCAAGGCATCCTTGGGCACACCCGCAGCATGCAGCAGACGGACCATTTCCAGCGCCACGGCGGGAGTCTGTTCGGCCGGCTTCGCCAAAACCGTGTTGCCGGTGGCCAGCGCTGCGGCAACCTGCCCGGCAAAGATCGCCAGCGGGAAGTTCCAGGGGCTGATGCAGACCCAGGGGCC
>JANNDB010000829.1:0-3765 GCA_031387285.1 Betaproteobacteria bacterium
AACGAGGCTACGTTGCGCACCTTTTTGCGCTACCACTTCGAGCAAGGGCTATCCAAGCGATTGCTCGAGCCGCGCGAATTGTTTGCGCCTGAGTCGCTCGAAGCATTCAAGATCTAGCCCCTGACCGCGGCGTCGCCAAGCGGGCAGCTTTGCGAGTATCCATACTGCGCTTTTCGGTGGTCGCAAGTGATATGCGCGACCACTGCCTCAATCTTTCCTTGTGGCGCCCACTGGCGTAGGTTTAGGCGTAACTTTTGCGCACCTTTTAGCAATCTTCCTCTGGAGGGACGTTCTACCATTGAACTACACCCGCGTTTCGTAACCTGTTGATCTGTTCGGACTTTATCGCCTAAGCCCTTGATTGGGGGTAGATTTCTGCCATTTTTGGCGCAGGTTTTGGCGTAGCTTGGATTTCCCTGTCTGCCACAGATCCGTACACCTCAAGCTGGAGTATAGAGCGGTGCATTTCGACGCGCGTGCGGCAAAGCAGTTGCAACCCGGCCTGCGCCTGGAAGTTATGCCAAGCACCAAGACCTGGACGTAACGGTACAAGTCGGCCCTTGTTGGTCGGATGAAACAGGCCGCCCTCTAAGCCTTCGTAATGCCACGCGACACTGCCTCACGCAGGGCGGCATTGATGCGGGTCTGCCAGCCTTGCCCGGTCGCCTTGAAGGCTTCCAATACATCAGGGTCGACACGCATATTCAGGGTCGGCCGCTTCACTGCCACGGCAGGTCTGCCTCGGCCTCGCTTGATGTTTGCCTGTTGCCAGTAGGCAGACACGGCGGCGGCATCGTTGGGGTCGTATGGGCCATCTGTCGCGGCGTGGGCGATGGGCGCATCCTGCGCGGCATCACGCTTCACACGTTCCCAATCGCTGACCTTCTGTTTAGCGGATGTTTTCGGCATACAACTTCCTTTCCTGTCTGGATCCCCGGCGCAGCGAGATGGCTCGCACTTCGTCGGGGTCGCGCATTACATAGACCAGCACCAGCACCATGCTAATCACCTCCACCAGCGCCACGTCCATCAATCGGGCTTCGTCGGCTTTGCCACTTTCAATCGTCAATTTGTTGGGCGCATTGAAAACCAGCGGTGCGTCACTCAGTGAAAGCCCGTGTTTGACGATGTTGGCAGCGTCCTTGCGCGGGTCGAACGTGAATTGCATTGTGATATTTATTGTATGGGCATCAATTGCAATTTTCGCGGTCTTGATCAACTGGCAGGGTGTCGCCAGCTGCCATCACGCCGCGCAGTTGTTGACGGCACCTCGACGGTATTGGTAACTAACGATCTTTTAAGAGCTATTGTGTATTACAAGCGTTCTTACCGGAGCGACTCTTGCAATATGACCGCCAATCTGCCAGAATGGTCCCAATTGGATCGCTTGTGTCCATCAGGTGTTCTTATGAGGGCGATTTCACATGGCTAGTGCTACTAACCTCCCCGTAGATCGAGCTCTCAAGACGCTAGGCCAGAGCATCGCGCTCGCCCGCCGGCGAAGGGGGTTGTCCCAAGCCGACCTGGCGTCCCGAATGGGCGTTTCGCTAAGCACGGTACGTCGGCTGGAGGACGGACATTCTGGAACGGCGCTTACCTACCTGGGCCGCGCTCTTCAGGTCTTTGGTGAGCTTGAGAAGCTGCGCTTGCTCCTGGACACACCGACTGATTCCGTGGGGCTCGCACTGATGGATGCAGAACTACCCACTCGGATCTACAGCAAACGCCCTAAGGTACCCAAGGCTTTTTGAAGAGTCTGCACGATATGGCTACGCGAGCAGGTGCTGCGGCACGGAACATGAAGACGGAACTGGATGTGTGCCTGGGAAGGGTCGGCACGTCCGTGGGCAAACTCGTGTTTGTGCGCACCGGGCCTCGCGTGTTCACGCAGTTCGCCTACTTTCAGGATTGGCTGGACAACAAGGACACGTTCAACGTATCACCGGACCTCACGGCCACGCCGGGGTACCAGACCCGCAAGGCCGCGACCAAGGAGGACTCGTTGTTCTTTCTCGCGCTGGGAGACACCGAGCCGGATGCCTGGGGCCGCCGTGTCATCGCCCGCGCGCATGCCAAGCTCCGCGAGGATGCCCCGACTCTGGGGGCGCTGACAGAGCTCGACTACCTTTGCGCGGTCGATGACTTCAGCCGCATGGGCGCCTTGCGCTTGCGCAATACGCATGGCGCGTATCTGGAGTCTGTACCTGCCGGCCGGCGTGCGACACCTCCCATGCTGGAGCTCGAGAAGATGCTTTCGGCTTCACGAGCGGTCGAGCTGGGCAGGGAAACAGCCAGGGATCTGGCCTATCTGCGAGGCAAGGGCACCTCCCTGGGAGGCATGCGCCCGAAATGCAGCATCCTGGACGAGGATGGGCTCCTGGCCCTGGCTAAGTTCCCGAGCATCAACGATGAGCGCAGCGTGACGCGTGCCGAGGTGCTTGCGCTCAAGCTGGCGAGCTTGGCGGGCATCAACGCGGCGCTCGCCCATGTGGTTGTGGCGCAAGGCACCCCTGTAGCGGTCATCCGCCGATTCGACCGCGCGCCCGAGGATGCACGCATCCCCTATATGTCGGGCGCTACGCTGCTCCAGGCGAGTCGACAAGCCGACCACGCTTACACCGAGCTACTCGCGGTGATGAAAGGGGCCTGCGCGAACTATGTGGACGACGCTCAAGAGCTGTGGCGCCGTCTGGTGTTTCACCACCTCATCTCCAACGTCGACGACCACCTGCAAAACATCGGATTCCTTTACATGGTCGGCAACCAATGGCAGCTGTCGCCGGCGTTCGACGTCAATCCGATGCCGGACAAGGACCGTGAATCCAAGACATGGTTAAGCGAAGACACGGGCCCCATCACCAGCATGGCCCAATTGATGGGGCAAGCCTCACAGTTCGCGCTGACGGCTGAGCAGGCGTTGGCCATCGTGCGCCAGGTCGTTGAAGCCGTGGGGCAGTGGCGCGCGGTGGGTCAGTCTGCGGAAGTCGGAATGACGACGTTCGAACTGGATGAGTTCAAGCTGGCGTTCGAGCATTCCGGCCTGGCAGATGCCAAGAATTTGGCAGGCCTGTAAGGGCGCCGTTCGGGTGCCAGGACCTCTGTTGAATTTCAACCCTTCCGCCCGGCCCCCAAGCGCTTGTTCATGCGCTCTGGAAAGCTTCGGTTCTTGAAGAGGTCGATGACGTCTTGCAGGCCCAGATACCTGCCGTCCCGGCCTTCCTTGCCCATGACCCGCAGCAACACCGGCCACTCGCCGATCATCAGTGTGCGATCGATGGTCCGCCGGTGGCCGGCGGCACGTGCGAAATTGGCGTCCATGTAGGCGCGCAACTCCGGCAATCCCAGTCCGAGTTCCTTCGACCCATCGCGCTGCGATTTCTCCGTGGCGAACGTCCGCAGCCTCGACACTTCCGTCGCATTGATGGTGCCTCGGGCGGAGAGGATCCCTGATCCCACGCCCTTCTTGTCGAGCGGTCCACCGCGTAGCGCATTCAGTTTCAAGCCCTGGCACAGGGTATCGACCAGCGACAGGGGCCCCAATCCGTTTGCCACCGATCCGATGGCGAAGATCGCGTTGCGCGGCAGTTTTGGGTGGCCATCGCCCGCACGCGCCGTGGCCGCTACGACGGCCGCGACCTTTGCAAGGGGTTCGCGGTCATCGGACAATTTTCCCGTGGCCACAAGTGCCCGCAGGAAAGGGCATGGATTGTTTGCCGACACAGGGTTCGGCCCACCCGATTTTTTGACCATGGCGATATCTCCAGG
>JANNDB010000834.1:0-4060 GCA_031387285.1 Betaproteobacteria bacterium
CTAGAGGCGACTACTGTTAACCCTCCCATGATGGGAATGTCAAGCATCATGCAAAAATACCCACAATGTCAATGATGCCACGCCTGTGCCGCGCTTGACCTTCCCATCGTTGGAACCTTGATAAGGGCGGCATATCATCACGCGCAATCAGCAAGGAACCACGCTGAGTTTCCGGACCGCAGCATTCGACCACGAGGGCAGCGCCCGATCGCTGGCCCACAGTACGACCTGCGCTGGCGGCCGGCGGTCAGTCGATTCACCCGCGTCCGGATTGATGGCGGTCACGAGGAGTTTGAACCGGCGCACCATCCTCGGGTCGCAGCAAGGCGCGTGCGACGCTGCTGCGCCGCAAGTTTCAGGGGGTCACCGGTGCCCGGCGCAACAATCCCACCCAAGTCTCGAAATCGAGTTGGCCACTGGCCAGTGCCAAGGTGCTCTGCAACACGTTTTGCGCATGCTCTCTTGGCCAGACGCGTCCGGTCAGGTCCATGAACTTTCCCGCCAGTTCATCGCGGGTATAAGGCGCCGTATCGTCACCCCGATTGACACCGGCCTCGCCGACCCGCTGACTGCCATCGGCAAGGATGATCACCACCCTGGCCGGACGCTCCAGCGGCAGGCGGCGCGTCATCGCCGGGTCTTCGCGCAACTCGACCTTCTGCGCCAGCGCCTGTACCAGCGGGTTGCGCACGGCGTCCCAATTGAAACTCGCCATGGCGCTGTTGCCATGCACCAGCCGCGTGGCAACGGCAAAGGGCAGCGAAAACTTCGCCGCCAGGGTGTTCCGCGGCGCCTTGTCGGCGAGTTCAACTGCCAGGTTGTAGCTGCTGACCTCGATACGCGCGATCAGGTCCGTCCGCGGCAACTCGCCGGCTGCGGCAATGGCATCAATCGCATCGAGCGTGCCATGGTTGTAGCGGCAGCAGGAGTGCAGCTTGAAGTAGTTCTGCAACACATGCCATTCGCTCCCCAGACCCCGTACCACCTCGGCGGTGTCGAAGTGCTCCGACACGATCTTTCCAAACAGGGACGATGGGCCATCCTGCTCACCCCCAAAACCGCTCTCTACAAGCTGCAGTGCCAAAACGCCATTGCGGTTGCTCATGCCAGCATAGACGTTGCGCACCAGGCCGCCCTGCAGCATGGTCTGTTTGGACGTCGCCGTGGTGAGCGATGCCGCGACGTTGATGACTTCGCGCATCGGCTGTGGCCCCAACCCCGCCACCCGCGCACAGGCCGCCGCCGCCCCGATCGTGCCCCAGGTGCCGTGCGGATGCATCGCCGCGCGCAGCCGGCTTGCCGCGCCGAGCCGCGAGCCCACTTCGTATCCGCACAGCAACGCCGAAAGGAATACCGCCGCACTGGCACCCTGTTGCTCGCTCAGGGCCAGCGCCGCCGGCAGGACATGCACGGCCGGGTGACCGCGCGAGAACCGGTTGCCCTCATCCATCTCCAGGAAGGTCCCGGCAGTGCCGTTCAGCAGCGCGGCCGTTTCCGCGCTGCCACGGCGACCCAGCCCGACCAGCGTCGACGTGCCAACCCCACCTTGCTTTTGCGCCAGCGCACGCAGCTCCGGCTCGGCGGAGCCGGCCACGATGGCGGCCACGGTGTCGGCCAGTATCCAGCCCACCTGCTCCTGCACTGCAGGCGGCGTATCGGCGAATTCCAACCGTGAAGCAAAGCTGCTGAGCGCGTGGAGGTAGTGCATGTTCAAGTTCCGCTTGCCATGGTGCTGTAAATCTGGCCTGGGTCGGCCCACCAAACGTGCTGTCGGGCACGCAACTGTGACAACAGGCCACGCAAGGCTGCAATGCGACTCGGCATGCCGCACAACCAGGGATGCAGGGCCAGTCCGAATACGCCCGCTCGCTGATGCGCCATGCACTCGCCATGCATTCGCGCAAACGCCTCTGCTGCCAGTTGCGCATGGGCGCGCGGTTCGATATTGCGCAACCATTGGCACTGCACATCGTCCCACTCGGACGAGAGCGGAATAGCCAGCAGCCGCGGTTCGGTCTGGAGCCAGAACGGCTGCTCGTCATTGCACCAGTCCAGCGTATAGGCCATGCCTGCGCCAGCCAGTACCGCGTAGGTATTGGGCGTCGTACCCCAGTCCTGGCTGACCCAGCCCGACGGCCTCTTGCCGGTATGGCGCTCGATGGTCTCGAGAACCTCGGTGACCAGGGCCGTTTCCTGTGCCAGGGACATGCCGGAATGCACCATGCGGGTGGCGGCCAGGCCATGGGCGATCCACTCGCAGTCCCAGTCGTTGAACAGGCGTACCAGGTCGGGAAGCCGTTGCACCGCCATGGCGTTGGCAGCGATGGCGGGCCGGATACCGGCTTCGCGCAGGGCCTCGATGACCCGGAAGATGCCCACGCGCAGGCCGTACTCACGTTGTGTCCAGCTGCGGTAGTCCGGCGAGAAACTGCCGAATTCACCCACCATGCGCGGGTCGCGCACTGCGCCCTGTGGAGGAACACAGTCCCAGTGCTCGAGAAAAAGCACCACGCTGGCTGCCAGTCCCGCACCCGGCTCCCATGGGCCGGCTTCGCGCAGCGGCAAGGCCGAATAGGCGTAGTGGGAGTGATCCATCAGAAAGACCCTGTGGCACAGAATGCGGGTCTGCCCGGGTTGACGCGCGGGCAGCTTGTGTGCATAGTCTAGGCCAATTGTTCTACAAATGGAACAATATCCTTTCGACCAACACGAGGACCCACCATGACTTCCACCCAACATCTCTCACGCCGGCTGATTCTGCAGGCTGGTGCCGCCACCGCGGTGCTCGGCGCACCCGGCCTGTTGCTGGCGCAGGCACGGCCGGTCAAGATCGGTCTGCTGCATCCGGTGAGCGGAGGCCTCGCGTACAGCGGTGGCCAGTCGCGCATGGGCGCGATGATGGCCATCGACGAAATCAACGCGGCCGGTGGCATCAAGGCCATGGGTGGCGCCAAGCTCGAAGCCCTGCTGGGTGACTCGCAATCGCGCCCGGAGGTGGGCGTCGGTGAAGTCGAGCGCATGCAGCAGGAAGGCGTTTCGGCCTATGTGGGTTGTTTCGCCAGCGCCATCGCCCTGCCCGCAACCCAGGCGGCTGCCAAGTACAACACGCCATTTCTCATCGATGTGGGTGTGTCCGACGCCATCGTCAGCCGCGGCCTGAAAAACGTGTTCCGCCTGGCGCCGGGCAACGGCAAGTGCGTCGACGACGCCTTTGCCGGGCTGTCCGAGGTCAACAAGGCGGCCGGCGGTGTGGCCAAGACCGCCGTGCTGGTCCATGAGGACTCGGAGTTCGGCACCAGCACCGCCAAGCTGCTGCAGGCCAAGATCTCCGGCATCGGGCTCGAGGTCAAGGAAGTGCTGCCGCACGCGTCGCCCACGCGCGACTTCACCAACCTGGTGCTGCGCATCAAGGCGATCAAGCCCGACATCGTGATCATGAGCAACTACCAGAACGAATACGTGCTGATGGCGCGCACCCTGTACCAGCAGAAGGTCGACCTGGCCGGCATGTTCAGCGTGCTCGGTGGCGGCTTCAACTACAAGCTGGTGAAGGAGCAGCCCGAAGTTGCGCAGTACATGATGGACTTCAACCACTGGTACAACCCGCGCAACCCCAAATCACTCGAGATGCGCAAACGCGTCGAGGCCAAGGACAGCCTGTTCACCTTCGAGGTGTATTGCTCCTACAACGCAGTCAAGCTGTATGCCAGCGCGCTCGAAACGGCCAAGTCGGCGGACAAGGCGGCCGTCATCGCCGCGCTCGAGGCCAGCACCTGGTCTGACCACTTCATGCCTTATGGTCCGACCAAGTTCGTCAACGGCCAGAACCAGGGCGCCCGCGCGGCCCTGCTGCAGGCCTCCAAGACCGATATCGACGTGGTCTGGCCAGGAGACTTTGCGGCCGTCAAGCCTGTCTTCCCAAGGCCCAAGTTCAGCTGATTTCCCGTTCCTGACAGCCCCGCCGCTTGCGCGCCCATTGCGCAGGCGGCTGTACCGGGAGATTCGCCTTGGACATCACCATCCTCGCGGCAGCCACCATCAACGGTTTGCTGCTCGGGGG
>JANNDB010000846.1:0-15701 GCA_031387285.1 Betaproteobacteria bacterium
AGATGGCCTACGGCCGTGTTGGATGCCGGCACATGGTAGAAGCGGTGCGCCACCCGCGGCCTGGACCCGCCCGCACAGTCCGCCATGGCGCCCCGGGCGATCAGCCACATCACCAGTTCAATGCCTTCCGAACCGGCTTCACGCACATAGTCGATGTGGGGCAGCTGAGCCAACTGCGCGGGTTCCGCTATCAGGCGGTCCAGAAAGCGGTTGTCAAATTCCTTGTTGATCAAGCCGGCGCGCGGCCCCTGCAACTGGTGGCTCATGCCGCCCGTGCCCCAGATCTGCACGTTCAGCGGCTCGTCGTAACTGGCTACCGCGCGGGCTATGGCACGGCCCAGCTCGAAACAGCGGCGCCCGGAAGGCACCGGGTACTGCACCACATTCACCGCAAACGGAATTACCGGGCAAGGCCAGGCCTGCGGCTGGCCGCACATGAGGCTCAGCGGAACAGTCAGGCCATGGTCCACGTCCATCTTGTTCACTATGGTCAGGTCGAAATCCTGCTGGATCACGGACTGTGCGATGTGTGCAGCCAGGGCAGGATGGCCCTGTACCACCGGTACCGGTCGCGGCCCCCAGCCCTCATCCGCCGGCTGGTAGGAATCGGCCGTGCCGATGGCGAAAGTCGGGATCATCTCCAGGCTGAAGGCCGTGGCATGGTCGTTGAAGACCAGGAAGATCACGTCGGGCTTGTTGTCCTTCAGCCACTGCTTGGAGAATTCGTAACCCTGAAACACAGGCTGCCAGTAGGGTTCGGTGGTTTTTCCCATGTCGAGCGCCGCGCCGATGGCGGGCACATGGGAGGTGTAGACGCTTGCGCTGATGTGGGCCATGCCTGCTTATCCTTGTTTCTTTCCAGCCCGACCTTGCGGCTGGCGATGCGCCTGTGCGTCACCGTCTTCACCCACCACGCGGTTTCCCTGCACCGAGCGGCCACCGGCGACCATCATGGCGCGGTACTCGTCTTCGGTCATGCCGGTCATGCTGCCGGCCAGCTGCTGGAAACTCTTGCCATCGGTCGCGCCGAGTTTGGCCAGGAAGTAGATATTGCCACCCAGCGAAATGCAATGGTTCAGGTCGCGTGACAGCAGTGCCAGCTTTTGCGCCTCGGTCATCGGCCACTCGTCCAGGTAGGCGCGCTCGTTGGACTTGAAGCGCTCCCGGTTGGCCGCTGTCATGAGCGACATGCAGAACTGGTTCATGTGGTAACCGAGGCGGCTCTGCTCCGCGTCAAAAATGGTCGTGCCCGGCACGTCGAGGTAGGGTTTGGCAAGGGACATGGGTGCGTTCTCCGGGCAGGGTCACTCAGCTCCAGTAGAGCCGTACAGGATTGTCCACCAGCAACTTGCGTTGCAGCTCTGCCGTGGGCGCGATGGAGGGAATGAAGTCCACCAGCAGGCCGTCATCGGGCATGTGGTCCTTCAGGTTCGGGTGCGGCCAGTCGGTTCCCCACAACACCCGGTCGGGGAAAGTCTCGACGAGATGGCGGGCAAACGGAACGACATCGCGATAGGCATGCTGCTCTGCGTGCAGCGCCGGCGGCCCGCTCACGGACAACCGCTCAGGGCAGCTGACCTTGCTCCATATGTTGGCATGTTCACGCATCATCTTCAGGAACAGGCCAAACTGCGGCCCGTCCACCGGCTTGCCCACATCCGGCCGCCCCATGTGGTCGACCACTACCGTTGTCGGCAAGGCGGTGAAGAAGTCGTACAACCCGGGCAGATCCTGCGCCTCGAAGTAGACCACCACATGCCAGCCGAGCGGCGCTATGCGATGGGCGATTTCCAGCAGCACCTCGCGTGGCGTGAAGTCGGCCAGCCGGCGCACAAAGTTGAAGCGCGTGCCACGTACGCCGGCGGCGTGCATGTCCTGCAGTTCGGCGTCGGTCACGTTGCGGTTCACCGTGGCCACACCCCGCGCCTTGCCGCCGGATGCCTTGAGCGCGTCGACCAGGGCCCGGTTGTCGCTGCCATGGCAGGTGGCCTGCACGATCACGTTCTTCTCGAACCCCAGATGGTCACGCAGCGCAAACAACTGCTCTTTGGAAGCATCACAGGGCGTGTATTTGCGCTCCGGCGCATACGCAAACAGGGCGCCCGGGCCGAATACATGGCAATGTGCGTCCACGGCGCCCGGCGGCAACCGGAACCGTGGTTTGCTCGGGCCGCTGTACCAGTCTAGCCAGCCAGGGGTCTTGGTGAATTCCATCGTATCAATCGACATAGGTGAGGCCGGCTTTTTCCAGCGGACCGCGCATGTTGTACATGTCGAGTCCGAGCACACCGGCCGCCAGCTTGGCGCGTTTGTCGGATTCGTTGGCTTCGCGCGCTGCCGCTGCGTCCGCCACCTGCCGCGCAAGCGCCGCCGGGACCACCACCACGCCGTCATCGTCGGCCACCACCACGTCACCGGGGTTGACCAGGGCGCCCGCACAAACCACCGGCACGTTCACGGAGCCCAGGGTGGCCTTGATGGTGCCCTTGGCATGGACCGCCTTGGAAAACACCGGGAACTGCATGGCGGTCAGGTCACGCACATCGCGCACACCACCGTCGATCACCAGGCCTACCGCGCCCCGCGCGCGAAACGAGGTGGCCAGCAAGTCGCCAAAAAAGCCGTCAGCGTTCTCGGAAGTAACCGCCGCCACGACAACATCGCCACTTTGCAATTGCTCAGCCGCCACATGCATCATCCAGTTGTCGCCCGGGTGCAGCAGCACGGTCACGGCGGTTCCGCACAGTTGCGCGCCCGCGTAGATCGGACGCATCACCGGCTTCATCAGGCCGACCCGGCCCATCGCCTCATGGATGGTGGCCACGCCGAACCTGGCCAGCTGCTCCACCGCGCTACGCTCGGCGCGCACGATGTTGCGTTTCACAACACCCAGGGTATTCATCGCAATAGCCATTTCACTTGCCTGCCTTCTTCAGTGCGGCGTCCAGGCGCGGGAACACGCGCCGGGCATTGCCTTCATAGATCTGGAACCGGTCGTCATCGCTCAGGATCTTCGAAGCCTGGATGTACCGCTTGGTGTCGTCGTAGTAGTTGCCGGTTTCCGGATCGATGCCACGCACGGCACCGATCATCTCGGACGCAAACAGGACGTTCTTGACCGGAATCACGGTATTGAGCAGGTCAATGCCGGGCTGGTGGTACACGCAGGTATCGAAATAAATGTTGTGGAGCAGGTGTTCCGAGAGCAGCGGTTTCTTGAGCTCCTGCGCCAGGCCGCGAAAGCGTCCCCAGTGGTAGGGCACGGCCCCGCCGCCATGCGGAATCAGGAAACGCAGCGTCGGAAACTGCTTGAACAGATCCGAGGTCAGGCACTGCATGAAGGCCGTCGTGTCGGCGTTCAGGTAGTGCGCGCCGGTGGTGTGGAAACACGGATTGCAGCTGGTCGACACATGGATCATGGCCGGGATGTCGTACTCGACCATCTTCTCGTACACCGGGAACCAGTGCTTGTCGGAAAGCGGCGGTGAATTCCAGTGGCCGCCACTGGGATCGGGGTTCAGATTGATGCCGACGTTGCCGTACTCCTTGACGCACTTCTCCAGCTCCGGGATGCAAGTTGCCGGATCGACGCCGGGGGACTGCGGCAGCATGGCCGCACCGATGAAGTTGTCGGGGAAGAGTTGCGCGACGCGGAAACACAGTTCATTGCAGATCGCCGCCCAGGTGGAAGAAACGTTGAAGTCGCCGATATGGTGCGCCATGAAACTGGCGCGCGGCGAGAAGATGGTGAGGTCGGAGCCGCGTTCGCGCATCAGCTTGAGCTGATTGGTCTCGATCGACTCCCGCAACTCGTCGTCGCTGATCTTCAGTTCGGAAACCTTGGGCATGCAAGCCGGGTCGGCGATGCCGGCGATCTGCCGGTTGCGCCAGGCCTCCAGCGCCTTGGGCGCCGTCGTGTAGTGGCCGTGGCAGTCAATGATCAGGGGTTTTCTCAAGGCTTGTCTCCTTCGGGTCGCCGATCCGCAAATTGTGGCTGCAAGGGCCGCAAAAATGAATCACCATGGGCCACTAGCAGATATACCATTGCGGCATGGCCAACTGTCAGTTATTTCCATCATTGCGGGTCATTCATGGACTTGCGGCAGATTGAATACTTCGTGCGGGTGGCCGAACTCGGCGGTTTCACCCGGGCCGCCAGCGCCCTGGGCATAGCCCAACCGGCTCTGAGCCGCCAGGTGCGCCTGCTCGAAGTGGAACTGCGGCAAAACCTGCTGGTGCGCGACGGTCGCGGCGCGGTGCCCACCGAAGCCGGCCGCATCCTGCTGGCACACGGCCGCGGCATCCTGCACCAGGTCGAGCGCGCCCGCGAAGAGCTGGGCCGGGTGCGCGGCGCCCTGGCCGGCCGGGTGGCGGTCGGTTTGCCCACCAGCCTGGCGCGCCTGCTCACGGTGCCGTTGCTGCGGGCCTTTCGCAAGCAGATGCCCGAGGCCAGCATTTCCATCAGCGAAGGCCTGTCCACCGCCATGCAGGAGTCACTGGTGAACGGGCGGCTCGATATTGCCGTGTTGTACAACGCGCGCCCCAGCCCGGAGCTGGACATCACGGCGCTGCAGCAGGAAGAGCTGTTTCTGGTTCAGGCGCGCAAGCCGGGCCGTGCCACGGCATCCGCCACCCTGCCCCCCATCACCCTCAAGGCGCTGGCCGTGCTGCCACTCGTGATTCCGAGCCGGCCGAACGCCATCCGCATGCAGGTCGAGTCCGAGATGGCCGCCATCGCCTGCCGTCCCACTATCGGCCTGGAGATCGACGGGGTTCCGGCCATCCTGGATCTGGTCGCCGATGGCGCCGGTTGCGCCGTGTTGTCACGCAACGCGGTGCAGAGCTCGGCCAAACCCGGCAGCTTCACGCTGCGCGCGATCCGCGAGCCTGCCTTGCGTACACAGATATCCATGGCCAGCAGCGCCCAGCGCCCGGCCACACTGACGCTCAAGGCCACGCAGGACCTGATCCGCGACACGCTGGCGGCGGTGGTGCAGGGCGCCGGATAATGAAGCTTCACTCGAGGAGCCCCACACCATGCCATCCGTAGTCGTCACCCTGCTCGGCCCGGACCGCCCCGGCATGGTCAGCGCGGTCTCAGACCAGGCCAGCGCGCACGGCGCCAACTGGACCGACAGCCTGATGGCCAATTTCGCCGGCCAGTTTGCGGGCATCGTGCAACTGGAGGTGGCGCCCGAACGGTGCGATGCCTTGATGGGCGCGCTGCGCGCGCTCGAGTCGGCCGACATGCATGTGGTCGTCTCCCGCGCCGACGCGGCCGCTCGGCCGGTTCCGGCGCGGCGCTTGCAGCTCGACCTGATCGGCCACGATAGACCCGGCATCATCCAGACCATCTCCAGCGAACTGGCGCGTCATGGCGTGGGAATCGAAACGCTGAAGACCCACATCGCCAGCGGCGCGATGTCGGGAGAACAGATGTTCCAGATGCACGCCGGCCTTTCCGTGCCGGTGGCGCTGGATATCCATACCTTGCGCACCGGCCTGGAGGGATTGGCCAACGAGCTGATGGTCGACATCAGCTTCGATCAGCCGGCTGGCGCCGCGGCCTGAACAGGCGGCAGCGTCCAGTCCGGGCGCGCCTCAAGGGCGTGGCGGCTGTGTCGCCGGACCGCGATCGGGCTGCACGTCGGGCTCAATGCCAGAGACCAGCCAGTGTTGCCAAGCGGCCTCTGAATCGATCTGCAGGGCTTCCGCTTGCGGACCTGTCGCCCCAAACACGAAATCCAGCACGCGCTGGGACGTCTTGCGGAAAAAATCGATCATGGCGTTGCAGGCAATTCGGGGCTGCCTGAATTTTGCCGGCCGGCGTCGCCCGAAACGCCCTTTGCGACTGTAAAAAATCCGCTGCGCCGCCGGGGCGGCTGTCGGGTTTTCACTATCCATGGATGGCCGTCCCTATGGTCTACTCGATGCTGGCCAGTACCGGTCGATCCCCAGTCCCAGGAGTCCCCATGCAGTTCAAGCACCTCGTGATCGCGGCAGTCGCGACCTTCACCTTGGCGGGCGCGCAAGCCCAGCAGTTCTTCCGCATCGGCACCGGCGGCACCGCCGGCACCTACTACCCGGTGGGCGGGATGATTGCCAACGCGGTATCGCAACCGGGCAAGATCGTGGCCACGGCGGCAGCGACCAATGGTTCGGTGGCCAACGTGAACGGCATCGGCGCTGGCTCGCTGGAGTCCGGCTTCAGCCAGTCCGACGTGGCCACATGGGCGCAAAAGGGAACCGGGATTTTTGAAGGCAAACCCCATGTACCGGGCCTGCGCATGATCGCCAACCTGTACCCGGAGACCATCCACGTGGTGGTCCGCAAGGGTTCGGGCATCAAGTCCGTCGTCGACCTCAAGGGCAAACGCGTCGCACTCGACGAGCCGGGCTCGGGCACGCTGATCAACGCCCGCCTGGTGCTGGCGGCCTACGGGGTACAGGAAAGCGACATCAAGCCCGAATACATCAAGCCCAACCAGGCCGGCGACAAGATGAAGGATGGCTCGCTCGACGCCTTCTTCTTCACCGGCGGCGCGCCCGCCGGCGCCATCGCCGAACTTGCCACCAGCGGCGCCGGCATCGAACTGCTTCCGATCGACGGCCCGCAGGCCCAGGGTCTGCGCATGGCCAGCCCGTTTTTTGCCAATGACAGCATTCCGGCGGAAACCTACAAAGGGGTTGCGGCCGTGAATACGCTCGCTGTCGGCGCGCAGTGGGTAACCAGCGACAAGGTCGATGCCGAAACCGTGTACCAGATCACCAAGGCGCTGTTCAGCGATGCCACTCAAAAGACGTTGCAGGCGGGGCACGCCAAAGGCAAGATGATCACCATCAAGAACGCCGTGCAAGGTGTGGGCATTCCCTACCATCCGGGCGCTGAGCGCTTCTACAAAGAGGTGGGCGCTCTGAAGTAGGCTCCCGCAGCATCTTTCTTGCGGGCGACGGGCGGACTCTTCCGCCCGTTGTTGTTTGAACCAGGCTCCACGCACTTCCCATGGCAACCAGCATCCCGAACGCATTACCGGACGCGCAGCAGTTGCAGGCGCTGGAGGAAAAATTCGACCCGGAGATGCGCTTCCGTCCGTCGGTGCCCCCCGCCACGCAGCTGATCAAGGTCCTGCTCATCACGCTGAGCGCTTTCCATTACTACACCGCCGGGTTTGGACTACTGCGTGAAACCACCCACCGCGGTGTGCACCTGGCCTTCGTCCTGGGCCTGATATTTCTGGTTTTCTCGGCCGGCAAGCATGATTCCCGGCACCGCGTCCGGCACCGCCTGAGCGCTCCCGGCGGCGTTCCCCTGATCGACTGGGCGCTGGGCCTGGCGTGCGCCGCGAGCGTGATGTACATCCCATGGGTCTTCCACGACCTGGCCATGCGGGTTGGCAACCCCAACACGCTGGACGTGGTGATGGGCACCACCCTTTTCTTCTGCCTGCTGGAGGCCACGCGCCGCAGCATGGGCTGGCCACTGCCGCTGATAGCGATCGGGTTCTCTGCCTACGCACTCTTCGGCAAAGCCTTTCCGGGGTTGCTGCAACACGCTGGCGCGAGCTGGAGCCAGCTCATCAACCACCAGTACCTCACCAGCCAGGGCATATACGGCGTCGCGGTCGGCGTGGTCGCAACCTATGTGTTCCATTTCGTGCTGTTCGGCGTGATGGCCACGCGCATTGGCCTGGGGCAACTGTTTCTGGACATTGCCTCCAGCGTGGCCGGCCGCTATGCCGGCGGGCCGGCCAAGGTCAGCGTTTTCGGATCGGCCATGTTCGGGATGCTCAGCGGCTCATCCGTGGCCAATGCCGTCACGGTGGGCTCCCTCACCATCCCGGCCATGATCCGTGTCGGGTACCAGCGCCACTTTGCCGGCGCCGTGGAAGCCGCGGCCTCCACCGGCGGGCAGATCACGCCACCGGTGCTCGGAGCCGCGGCGTTCCTGATGATCGAGTTCCTCGGCCTGCCGTATCACACCATCATCGCGGCGGCCGTGGTTCCGGCCTTCATGCACTTCTTTGGCGTGTTCATGCAGGTGCATTTCGAAGCCAAGCGCTACGGACTGCGCGGGCTCACCGAAGAAGAGATGCCCAAACTGCGCCAGAGCCTGCGCGCGCGCTGGCCCACGCTGATTCCGCTGGCCCTGCTGATCAGCATCCTGGTGAGCGGCCGTACGCCCTACCTGGCGGCATTTGTCGGCATCAGCTCCTGCGCCATCGTGGGCCTGACGACGCAGGTGCGCGGGAACCGGCCAGGCAACTGGCTGCTGCTGGTGGTGGTGCACCTGCTGCTGGTTGCGATTGCGTTCACCCAGCTGGACCAGGCCGTCAAGCTGGGCATATTTGCCGTGGCGGTCGTGGTGACGGCCGGCGCGCGGCACTTCTTCAAACTCGCCGGCCGGATCGACTACGCCGTGCTGGTGGAAGCGCTGGAAACCGGCGCCAAGTACGCGTTGGCCGTTGGTGCCGCAGCTGCCACGGTGGGCATAGTGATCGGTGTCGTGACACTGACCGGCGTGGGGTTCAAGATCAGCTTCATCATCACGGGCGCAGCACAAACCATTGCCGCCGCGCTGGCCGTGGTGGTGCCGGCTGCGCTGGCAACACCACAGTCGCTCACGCTGTTGTGCGCCCTGGTGATGACCGGCTTGGTCTGCATCCTGATGGGTTGCGGCATTCCGACCACGGCCAACTACATCATCATGGTGACAGTGGCCGCCCCCACCTTGGTGCAACTTGGCGTGGAGCCGTTGGTGGCGCATTTCTTCGTCTTCTATTACGGTGTGCTGGCTGACATCACGCCACCCGTGGCGCTCGCCGCCTATGCGGCGGCCGGCATGGCCGGCAGCGACCCTTTCAAGACCGGCAACACGGCGTTCCGGCTCGGCATGGCCAAGGTGCTGGTACCGTTTGTCTTCGTTTTCTCGCCGTCCCTGCTGCTGGTGGCCAAGGGCTTTACCTGGTATGACTTCATCGTGACCTTCTCCGGCTGCGTACTGGGTATCACCATCCTCGCCGCCGCCATGAGCAAATATTTCCTGGTCGAGATGCGGCGCTGGGAGCAGATGCTGTGTTTTGCAGCCGCAATCCTGATGGTCGCTCCGAGCCTGATCGCGACCCTGATCGGCATTGCCATGACGGTGCCCATGCTGATGCGCCATGTCGCGCAATGGCGCTACGGACCTGTGGCGCGCACATCGTGAAAAGCCATTGCGACGTGTGAGGCGTACGGTACGGCCGATGGGCGCAGGAGCAGGCTCCATGGGAAAATCAAGGGTTTAGCGCCATGCCCTGATACCCAATGGAATTCTTCACCTTCAACTGGATCAACGATCCGCAAATCTGGCTATCGCTGCTGACGCTGTCGGCACTGGAGATCGTGCTGGGCATCGATAACCTGGTTTTCATCGCCATCCTGACCGGCCGCCTGCCCTTGCACCAGCGCGCGCTCGGCCGCAAGGTGGGCCTGGGCCTGGCCCTGATCACGCGCCTCATGCTGCTGGCCACGCTGGCCTGGATCATCGGGCTCACAGCGCCTGTCATCACGCTGGGTGGCCAGGGGTTCTCCTGGCGCGACATCATCCTCATCGGCGGCGGCCTGTTCCTGCTCTACAAGGCTACCGTGGAGATCCATGAAATGACGGAACACGATGGCGAAGCGGCCGACAAACCCGAAGGCGTGGCGGGAGCCTCCTTCAAATCCATCGTGTTGCAAATCGCGGTGATCGACATCATCTTCTCGCTCGATTCGGTCATTACTGCCGTAGGCATGGCAGACAAGTTATGGGTGATGGTGGCCGCCGTGGTGATCGCGATGATCATCATGATCGTGGCGTCCAATCCACTGGCCGACTTCGTCGCGGCGCACCCCAGCGTCAAGATGCTGGCGTTGTCCTTCCTGCTGCTGATCGGCGTATTGCTGATCGCCGACGGCTTCGGCCTGCACATCCCCAAGGGATACGTGTATTTCGCGCTCGCGTTCTCGGTGGCCGTGGAATCCCTGAACCACTGGGTCCGCCTGCGCCGAAAAAGGGCGGCCGCGGCGGCCCACTGAGCGATCAGTTGTCGCCCAGACGGCTCTGCGCGGCCCTGATGCTTGCCAGATAAAGCGAGCCGCTGGCGCCCTCTGCCACCGTACGCAAACGTCGCAGCTCTGCACTCAGCGCCGGCCCGCTTTCACCGCGTCCGGCGCGGCACAGGGCACGCCCGCGGGCCACGATGAAATCGGCCCAAGGGAGGGGCTCCGACTGCGTGTAGTGCTCCAGCCTGTCGCAAAAGCGCTCGGCTTCAGACCAGTTGCCGGTGTCCACCGAGATCTGGATCGCTGCATCGTAGAAGACAAAGTGGTTGTGACTCACAGCACCATGCGCCAGCACGGCCTCGCCTTGTGCCAGCAGCCGCGTCTGCGCGGCCGGATCCGCCTGCGCGCGGGCCGATGTGCCATAGAGCTGGGGCCCGAGGAACACCATGGAAGCCTCACCACACAGCTCCAGCGCGTGTTCCATGCGCGCCTGGGCGGCGGGCAGGTCGCCGGCACGAATGTCGAGCAGCGCGCGGATATACATGGACATCGCCTGAAAGCGCGCGCTGCCTGCTTGCCGGGCCATTTCGTAGGCATGGTCGGCCCCAGCAATGGCTGTTTGCCAGTTGCCGCGGATCCAACCGTCCAGCATGGCGGCCTGGGCGCCAGCCATCATGGCCACGCGCTGATTGCCGGTACGCTGGGCAAGTTCCAGCGCACGCCGATTGAACTCCATGCCCTCGTCCAGATCGAGCAGATACAAGGAGCACCAGGCCACCATCGGCACATAGGAGACCTCCACACGTAAAAAGCCACGCTCGCGCGCCATCTCCACGCAGCGGCTGAACAAGGCGTGCGCGGAACGCACGCGACCCTGGGCATAGGCAGCATCCCCCAGCCCTCCCATTGCCGCTATCTCCGCCTCGGCCGACCCGGCCTCGCGTGCCAGTGCAAGTGCCAGCTCGTGCTCGCGCCGGCAGTCTTCCGTGCGGCCGAGCGTGAACAGCAAGTTGCCGCGCAGGCCATGCAAATGGGAGCGATCCAGCGTGAGGCCGGCAGCCTCAGCCAGTGGCTGTGCCTGTGCGAGTACGGCCAATCCTTCCGGTATGCGGTCGGCAATGCGCATGGCAGACGCCTTGGCGATCAGACCGAGCGCCTTGTCGCCGTCGGTCAGTGCCACGTTCAGCGCGCTATCGGAGGCCGCGATGGACTGCACCGCCTGCCCCAATTCCAGCAGCAGCCGCGAGCGCGCCAGCCGCAGCGGGAAACACTGCGCGGGTTCGTCCGAGAGCTTCAGGCCACGCCCCACCAGCGCAAGCGCACGCGCATACTCGAAGCGCTGCTCCAGCACCAGGGCGGCCTGCAGGTACGCCATGGTGGCGCGCCGGTCCTGCGCCCGTTCAAAATGTTCCGCCGCCAGAGCCACGTCACGCGAGAGCACCCATTCGGCCGCCAGCACGTGCAACTGGCGCCGGCGCGCCAGCAACAGCGATCCATACGCGCCGTCGCGGATCAGGGCATGGGAAAACACCAGTTCATCCCCTTCCGGGCGCAGCAGGAACTGCTCCACCAGAAGGCGGCTGTCATAGTGCGGGTCGCCCAGCAGGTGGCGGATTGCGCCCAGCGGCACGCGCGAGCCCCACACCGAGGCCGCCTGCAGCGCCGCCTTGTCGGCGGCAAGCAGCCGGTCCATGCGCGACTGGATCAAGGACTGTATGGAGCCCGGCAGATGGCCAGCGCCTTCGTCGCCTGCACTGAGCAGCAATTGCTCCAGGAACAGTGGATTGCCTTCCGCCCGTTCCACGCAACTACGCAGCAGGGCATCCGAAATGCTGGCGGCACCGGCAGCCAGGCGCAAGGCATCGTCGGCCGACAGAGGACCCAGATCAATACTGGTCACCGGCAGTCCGTGCAGCGCCGTGCGCCAATCGCCAACCGTCGGGTCTCCTGCAAAACGCGTGCTCATCATCAGCAGCAAGGCGTGCTGCTGCGTGAGGGCGGCGATGGCGCCGAGTTGTTGCAATGTCCAGGGGTCGGCCCAGTGGATGTCTTCGACCAGCACAAGCGCAGCCGGCCCGCCGGCCGCGGGCTGGGCCAGGCGACGCAAGGTTTCCAGCGTGCCCTTTTGGCGCACGGCTGCATCGGTTGCCGACAACAGCGAGCGCACCTCCGCCGGAGTTTCCACATCCATCAGGTCGTACAGGTAGAGCGCAAACCGGGATCCGTCCGGCTGGCTGCCGGCGAATTCGCGGATGGCCTCGGCGCGGACCGCCTCATCGGCGTCGGCGGGCAGACCAAGCAGGCTTTGCACCAGGTAACGGATGGCGTCGTGCCCGGTGCGCGCGCCAAAGTCCAGGATGGCAACCGCGTGACAGGCCATGCCACGTTCCATTGCCGTGTGGCGGAATTCGGCGACCAGGCGCGACTTGCCCAGCCCCGGGTCACCCCGTACAAAGATCGTGCGACCACGTTGCCGGTTCTGGCATGCCTCCATGACGGTTTCGAACTGCTGCATCTCGTCGGCACGGCCCACCAGCGGACGGCTGCCGACACGCGGCACAGCACGTTCCCCCACGATGCGGTAGGGCACGAGCGGCCGCTCCTTGCCCTTGACCTCGATCGGCTCCCCCGCGACCGCCTCAAAATAGTCCGAAACCTGTTGCCAGGTCTGGGAACTGACCACCACTTCAGCGGCTTTGGCCAGCCCGCGCAGGCGCGCCGCGGTGTTCACGGTGTCACCGGTCAGCGTGAAATCGCCCGACCGCGAATCACTGCGCCGCGCGATGACGAGACCGGTCTGAATGCCGGTGTGCATCGACAGGACGCGGCCCAGCCGCTGCGTCAACTCCGCCGCAATGGCGTCGACCACGGCATGCAACTCCAGTGCCGCGGCGACCGCGCGGCGCGGGTCGTCCCGGCGCGCCACCGGGATACCGAACAGGGCCATCACTTCATCACCGACAAACTGGTTGACACGACCGCCATGGCGTTCGATCACCGCTACCGCTTCGCGTTTGATGCGCGCCATGATGGACTCGACCTCCTCCGGATCGAAGGACTCGTTGAGCGCGGTGTAGCCCGTGAGGTCGGAGAACATGACGGTCGCATGGCGCCGTTCGCCCTCGTCGGCAACGGCCGGCGCTGCGACGGTTGGTGGCGCTGATGGTTCAGCGGCAACAAGCACAGTGGCGGCAGCGGGAAGCGGGGCCGGGGCGCTGGCTCCGGCAAGCGCCTTCTGCAGGCGCTTGCGGTCCCCCAGTGAGGCAATTCCAAGCTCGCGCAGATCGGCATCGCTCAGGTCGGCCAGCAAATCCGGTGTGATGTCCTGCGCAACAAATGCCTCGGCATATTTGCCAAGGTCACGGGATTCGAGCCAGGTCTGTATATCGGTCATGGGGTTGCGCGGCGCATTGCAAAGCGAGCAGATTGCCTCTGGCATTTTGCCTGCGAACCGGTAAGCCCGCCGCCAGCGGGCAAGAGTGCCAGAATGGTGCCCTTACCCAACCCTGTGCAGAGGAACCCATGGCCGCGTACCTTGTCGTCGATTGCAAACTGACCAACCCCGAGCTCTACGAGCAATACAAGCTCAAAGCCAAGCCCCTGGTGGAGAAGAACGGCGGTGAGTACCTCGCGCGCGGCGGCGCCATGTCGCTCAAGGAGTCGAAATTGTGGTCACCCACCCGCATGGTGCTGGTGCGCTTCCCGTCCGTTGCCCGGGCCGAAGCCTTCTACCACTCGGCTGAGTACCAGGAGGTACTGAAGATCAGCCACGCCTCGGCAGAGCGCACACTGTTCATCCTGGAAGGCGTGTAGGGCTGCCATGCTGATGCGCGGCATTGTGTTGTGGTTTGCGCTGCTGCTGGCGTGCCCGGCCATGGCCCAGGACTACGCCCGGGAAAAGCGCTGGGCCGATGAGATCGTGCCGGCGGTCCTGGTGGGCGACCCGGTGTACCTGAAGGCAAGCTCCGGCCGTGAGTTTCTGGGCTTGTTCAGCGAAGCCAGGGACTCACGCGCCGCGCTGGTGCTGGTACACGGCGTGGGCGTTCACCCGGACCACAGCGTCATCGGTGCGTTGCGCACGCGCGCCTCAGACCGGGGCTACACGACGCTGTCGATTCAGATGCCGGTTGCCGCCAGGGAGGCGACGGTGGACGACTACTATCCCAGGCTGTTTGGCGATGCAGCCGACCGCATCGCGCGTGCCGCCGACTGGCTGGTTGCGCGCGGGCACACCCGTATCGTCCTGGTGAGCCAAAGCATGGGCGCCTGGATGGCCAACGAATACCTCGACCGCCACCATGCCACCACGCCCTACAAGGCCTGGGTCGCCATGGGCCTGACGGGAGGTTACTCCTGGACGATGCGTCGTTACGCGTTCCCGGTGCTCGACGTCTACGGGGAGAACGATCTGGAGCCGGTGCGCAAGGCCGCCGACCGGCGGCGCTGGGCACTTGACACGGGCAACGGCTCGCGCCAGGTCCGCATCGCTGGCGCCGACCACTTCTATCTCGGCCAGGAGAACGCACTGACCGATGCGCTGGACAGTTTCATCCGCGACACCGTTGCAAAATAACCCGTTCACACGACAAGTCAACTCGCAGGAATCCCCCATGTCCGACTGGCAACCCAGCCCACGTTACCCCGACCCCTCGGTGGTATCCATCGACCCCTCCTTTGACAAATACCGCCTCGGCCTTGCCAAGGTCGAACGGCTGGCCACCGGCATGCGCTGGTCCGAAGGGCCGGTCTGGCTGGGCGATACCCAGTCGCTGGTGTGGAGCGACGTGCCGGGCAACTGCATGTACCGCTGGGACGAGCGCAACGCGCAGTTGAGCGTGTTCCGCCAGCCGTCCAACAACGGCAACGGCAATACGCGTGATCGCCAGGGCCGTATCGTGACCTGTGAACACCTCACACGGCGTGTGACGCGTACCGAATACGACGGCAGCATCACCGTGCTGGCTGACTCCTTCCAAGGCAAACGCCTGAATTCGCCCAATGACGTGGTCGTCAAATCCGACGGCTCGGTATGGTTCACCGACCCGAGTTTTGGCATCCTGGGCTACTACGAAGGACTCAAGACCGAGCCGGAGCTACCCACGAATGTGTACCGCATCGATGCGGACGGCAGCATCAGCCTGGCGGCCGAGGGCATCAACTTCCCTAACGGCCTGGCCTTTTCCCCTGACGAATCCATTCTGTACATCGTGGAGTCACGTGGCACTCCACGGCACATCCTCGGCTACGACGTGACAAACGGACGCCAGCTCAGCAACCGGCGCATCGTGATCGATGCCGGCCCCGGCACCCCGGATGGTTTCCGGCTGGACGTCGACGGAAACCTGTGGTGCGGCTGGGGCATGGGCAGCGCCGGTCTGGACGGCGTGCATGTGTTCAACCCGGCCGGCAAGCTGATCGGACGCATTGACTTGCCCGAGCGCTGTGCGAACCTGTGTTTTGGCGGCGTGCACCGCAACCGGCTGTTCATGGCAGCAAGTACCTCCCTGTACGCGCTGTACGTGAATGTGCAGGGGGTGGGTTACTGCTGACGCGGCGTACGGCCAGCCTGACTTTCATCCCCGTTCGGGCGAGGTAACGTGAATGCTTATTCAGATACCGACCCAGCCACAACCGTCATGACAGCGATGGCGCCGCGCCCTTCACTGCGAGCCCTATAC
>JANNDB010000851.1:0-1805 GCA_031387285.1 Betaproteobacteria bacterium
CTATGCACGCCAGCGCTGGCCACTGGCACTGGCGGGCGCCATTGCGTCCATGGGGTCCTATGGCATCGCCTTGTGGGCCATGACGCGCGCGCCCGTCGCCACTGTGGCGGCCCTGCGCGAAACCTCGGTGCTGTTCGCCGCCTTGCTGGGCGTCTGGTTTCTCAAGGAAGTCTTCACCACGCGGCGGCTGATCGGCACTGCCGTCATCCTGGCCGGGGTGATGGCGCTGCGGCTGGGGTAACAGGAGATCACTGAGGGCGTCAAGGCGCGTCAGGTTCAGGCGGCCAGATCGGCCAGCCATTGAGCGGCTGGACGAACCGCCACGCCGTCCCGATCAAATGCGTGTCTGGTTTGGCGCACCAGTTGGACGACTTGCGCATTCGGATGGGTTTGCGCCATCTGCTTGAGCGCAAAGGGAAGCCTGGTGTCCGACCACTTTACTTCGATGAAGTGTGTGGCGTCGCCGGCGCCATTGGTCAGCACGAAATCGATCTCCTTGCCACTGCTCGTGCGAAGGTAATTCAGCGCAAGCTCCTCGCCCGCGCTGTCGGCCATGAAACAGGCGTGTTTGAGCAGGTGGGCAGCCACCATATTCTCGAACTGGGCCCCGGGTTGTTCGTCTGCCGTGATCGTGTTGTGCACGTAGGCCCAGTCGTAGAAGTAGAGCTTCGGTGCCTTGGCCTGCGCCCTGGCAATGTTGCGGTGGAAAGGTCGCACGAGAAACACGATGTGCAAGGCCTCCAGAATGTCCACATAGCTGCGCACCGTGTTTGGTGCAACCGAGAGGTCACGCGCCAGCGACTCGAACGACAACGGGCTGCCTGTGCGCCTGCGCAGCAATTCCACCAGATTGCGCATGGCCCGCACCTCGTGAATGCGGCTGAACTCCATGACGTCCTCGCGCACGAGGTCCGTGAAGTACTGGTTCTGCCAACGCTTGCGCCCCGCGTCGGTAGCTTCGAACAGCGCTTCCGGAAAGCCGCCAAAACGCATCAAGGCATCCAGAGCGTCATCGGCGCTGGTTCCGGTTTGTGCGCAGAACTCACGCACTGAGAACGGATGCAAGCGCCAACGGTGATATCGCCCGGCGAGTGACTCCCCGGTTTGGCGAAAAGTGTCCAGTCGCGCGCTTCCGGTTACGAGCAACGCCTGGGAAGCCGGTTTGGTGTCCACGACGCCTTTCAGATAGGACTTCCAACGCGACATGGAGTGGATTTCGTCCAGCACCACATAGTCGTGGCTGGTTGGCCAGTCGGCCCGCTCGATGCGCTCACGGTCAGACAGCGCGTCGTAGTTCAGATAGAGCGGGCGCTTGAACTGGGTGTCCAGCGCGCGCGCCATTGTGGTCTTGCCTACTTGACGAGGCCCGGTGACGATGACCATCCTCTTTTGCAGATCATGGACGATCGGCGCGCTCAGGTATCGATTCATACTGATATTTCACTACTACCTTAATGAAATATCAATGCTTTTCTTCAATATGCTGCCTTTAGCTCCCTCTTGAGCCCATCCGGAAGCAACTCACTCGGAGACCATGTCGCAGCACAATCTCGATTGCCCGCCCATTCAGGAGCCACCCTTGTCATTCCCAACCCAAGCCCAAATCGTGATCGTGGGTGGCGGCATCGCCGGATGCTCCACCGCCTACCACCTGGCCGCCGCCGGCCAGACCGACGTGGTGCTGCTCGAACAGGGCAAGCTGACCAGCGGCACCACCTGGCACGCAGCCGGCCTGGTCGGCCAGATGCGGCCGAACCGCAACATGACCACCATGAGCAAGTACGGCATCGGGCTGTATGCGTCGC
>JANNDB010000860.1:0-1731 GCA_031387285.1 Betaproteobacteria bacterium
TGAACAGTTCGGGCGCATGCTGCACCTCGTCGATCACGACCAGGCCGTGCAGTTCCTTCAGCGCCACCATCGGCGTGGTCAGTGCGGCCTCGACCTGGGGGTCTTCCAGGTCGAACCAGTTCGGCGAACCCGGCGCGAGCATCGAGCGCGCCAGCGTGGTCTTGCCCACTTGACGCGGCCCGACAAGGGCCACCGCCGGGCTGCGCCGCAATGCAGCGCGTACAGTCGTTTCGAGGGCGTGCCGTTCGAGCATCCA
Organism: Betaproteobacteria bacterium; assembly: GCA_031387285.1. Lineage (GTDB taxonomy): Bacteria > Pseudomonadota > Gammaproteobacteria > Burkholderiales > Burkholderiaceae_C > CAISIP01. The sequence continues at coordinate 257 of JANNDB010000860.1, forward strand.
ATATTGTACCTAGAAATTCCCGTATGAGTTGCGGCATTTTCTATGCAAATTCTAAACGATGGCGGCGCTGAAGATGCCGCGTGGAACGGTCGACGGACTTGGCCTCAAGGGCAACGCGGCAAGTCCCGATCATCCAGCTGGTGGCCTGGGACCCAAAGGGGATCGAGGCGGCGTGTCAGCCTCAGCCCTTGCCGTAGGGCGAATCCGGCGCGAAGGCGTCGAACGTGATCACCACGTCGCGGATGGTGCCGCTGTAGCGGAAGCTCCCTTTGCGCTGGAACAGCTCCCAGTCCACCGGGGCGCGCCGGTCCAGGCCGATGTCCAGGCCTTCGTGAAAGCCCCCCATCACGGTTGGCGACAGATCGGCCCAGTCGCTCAGCGGCGCATCGTCGCACAGCAGGCGTCCACGCCCCTTGCGTTGGCCCAGGGCTTCGTACTGAATACCAAGGCTCCCGTCGACATCGCCCAGCGCGATGCCGCCAATGCGGTGGAACTGGCCGAAGCCGTTGTAGAGAAACTGCAGCGCGCCGTCCTCCACATACATCACCATGCCGCCGGCAATGTCGCCGATCGCGAACAGCACGCCCTGGTCGGCTGCACTATGCACCAGGCGCACGTCGATGCGGAAGATGCGGTCCGCGATCAGCGGCACGACGGTGCTGCGCGCCACCGTCTGCGCACCGGGCAGGAAGCGGCGCCGCCCGGCTGCCGGTGGTTGCATGTGCGGCGGCAGCTGGTTGAATTTCTGGATCGGTAGCCGGTTGTCCAGCGGGTAGACCATGTTGGTCCAGGCGGCGCGGTCGAAGGCTTCCACCAGTTCCTTCAGCAGGGCCGGGTGCTGCGCCGCCACGTCGATGGATTCCGAGAAGTCGCTCGGCTGATGGTGCAGCGTCCAGTTGTCGAAGTCGATCGCCGCACCGCGCTTTTGCAGCGACACGGCAACCCAGCCGTCGCGCCAGTAGGCCCGGTTGGCCCAGCACTCGTAGTATTGCTCCGTGCGGGTGGGACCGGTGTGGCCCTCCAGCAGCACGGGAGCAAGGCTCCGGCCCTGCATGGCCTGCGCGCTCTGCCCGTGGGACAGCGTGGGTATTGGCGCGCCGGCAAGATCGAGCAGGGTGGGCATCACGTCCGTCACATGCGCGAACACGGTGCTGACCGCATTGCGCGCGCTGATCGCCTGCGGCCAGCTGACGATGCAGGCCACGCGCCGCCCGCCGCCGCCGGTATAGGTCTTGTAGGATGGAAACGGCGTGTTGCTGACCTGGCCCCAGCCCATGGGGTAGAGCGCCGGCACCCGGCCGGTGCCGATCCACTGGGCCATGTCGACATCGTGCGCCACCGGCATCGGCGGCAACCCGGCAAAGCGCCGGTTGAAGAACACCTCGCCCTTCGGGCCACCGGAACTCGTGCCGCCGTTGTCGGCAGAGAACAGGATGAGGGTGTTGTCGAGCTCACCCATCTCGCGCAGCTGGTCG
>JANNDB010000908.1:0-3681 GCA_031387285.1 Betaproteobacteria bacterium
CCCCCCCCCCCCACCCCCCGCCGCCCCCCCGAGCCTCCCGGTTCCACCGGTCGCACGCCGCCCCGCCCGCGATGTAGAGCAACGGGGTGTATTCGCTGCTGCCTTCGACCCGGTTGTGGGTATGCGCCAGCGGCGCTTCGAAGTCGTGGCTGATCTGCTTGTAGAACTCTTCGTATTGCTCGGCCGTGATGTCCTTCTTGGGCCGGGCCCAGATGGCGCTGGCCTTGTTCACGGTCTCCCAGCTGTCGGTGACGACCATCTCGCCGCCCTTGGTGGCACCGGATTCGTCGCCTTCGATCTTTTCTCCTTCCTTCCACTCTTCCTTCTGCATCAGGATGGGCAGGCTGATGTGGTCGGAGTACTTGCTGATGATGCCTTTCACCTTCCAGCTGCTGGTGTAGTCTTCGGCGTCCTCGCGCAGGTGCAGCGTCACGCTGGTGCCGCGTTGCGCCCGGTCGATGGCTTCGACTTCGAAATCACCGGCGCCGCCGCTGATCCAGCGCACGCCTTCAGAAGCCGGCAGACCGGCGCGACGCGTTTCCACCGTGATCTTGTCGGCCACGATGAAGCCGGAATAAAAGCCCACGCCAAACTGGCCGATCAGCTGCGAATCGGCTTTCTGGTCCCCACTGAGCCGGGAGACAAAATCCTTGGTGCCGCTCTTGGCAATGGTGCCCAGGTTGTCGATCGCTTCCTGCTGGCTCATGCCGATGCCGTTGTCGCTGATCGTCAGCGTGCGCGCCGCCTTGTCCATGCTGACGCGCACTTCCAGCGTGGGAGCCTCCTCGAACAGGGCCGGCGCATTGAGCGCCTCGAAACGCAGCTTGTCGCAGGCGTCTGACGCGTTCGAGATCAGCTCGCGCAGGAAGATTTCCTTGTTGGAGTACAGCGAATGGGTGACCAGGTGCAACAACTGCGCCACTTCGGCCTGGAAGGATAGGGTTTGCTTGCTCATAGGGCTGAATCGGTACTGATAGGAATGAAGAAGACACACGCCAAGGACTGGCGGCACGGAAGGTTCGCAATTATGGGCGATTCAGGCGCATTCAAGGGCGCGCATTGGCGCGCAGACGCCGTGGCCGCAGCCAGGCGAGTAACTGCTGACCCACTTGCGGGCTGCTGAGCAACTGCATGTGGTTGGTCCGGTAGACCACGCACTGCGCCGATTTCGCAAACGGCAGACTGTGCCCGCTGTCGTCATGTTGCCCCAGCGCGCTGTGCAGCGGCACCAGGCCGTCGCCGACCAGCCGGTCTGCCAGCACACTGCGCTGCGCTGCCAGGGTGGCGGCGATGGCGTAGCAGGCGACCGTTGCGGGCAAGGGAACGGCGACGCGCTGGTCCGGCGCGCGGCGAAAGCGCTGCTTGCCCTGCCAGTCCGCATCGGCGACAAAGCCGTAGCGAAGGTCAGTGATGCCCTCGCTGCGCAACTGGGTCAGGCGCGTGAACGGCGCGCTCCAGGGCGTGCCGCCCAGCACCAGGTCGACCCAGTTGCCGGCACGCTCCAGCGGCGCGCCATGGTGAGGTGTGCCAAGGAACACGATGCGCCTGAGCGCTGCGGGCCAGTGCAGCCTGCGCGCCTGGGCGCTGTGCAGGGCGCTGCGGATGACCAGGCCCCCCATGCTGTGCGCGATGACAATGAGTTCCTGCAATGGTGCCGGCCAGAGCGCGTGCAGCTGTTCGAGCTGGTCGGCCAGCAGGGCGCCGTTGCGCGAGATGTGTTGGCCGCTGTTGTAGCGCAGGTACAGGGGCGTGGCATCGAGCGCGGCCGCTACGGTCTGGCCATGGTCTACCTCCTTGCCTTCATGCGTGCAGCGCCATTGCAGGTCGTTCATGCACAGGCCGTGAATCAGCAGCACGATGCGCGGCCGCGCGCCGGCGGGAGGCAGGCCCAGGTCGAGCGGTGTGCCCGCATGGCGCAATTGCATGGGCGTTGCCAGCGGACTGCCCAGGGCCACCAGCTGGTCGCCCATGACGCCGTTGAGCGCGGCGAGCACCGCTTCGCGTTGCGGTGATTCCGAACGGTCCGGCATTGGCGGCTGCAGCAGGGGCTCCAGGCTCGCAAGCGCCAGTTCGGCGCTACGGCCCAGCAGGCGCGTCGCGCCCGTGATGCTGCGGTACACCAGGCCGGTGATACCACCGGTCTGCCCCGGGGCCGGGCCGGGCACGCCCAGGGTGCGCCACACGGACTGGTGCACACCTTCGACGATGCGGGTCACGCCGACCGTGGCATGGGTCGCCAATTGGGCCGCGCCCCGGAGATCGGAGGGGTGCAAGTGCTTGTGGGGGCTTCGGGGTGCGGGTGGGGTCATGGTGGTAACTGGAGATTGGGCCGCTGCGCTGGCAGCTTGTAAGCCTGCAGTCGGTGATTGGGGGATTCCGGGTACTGGAATACCAGCTCACCTGCTTGCACCATGGCGGAGAGGTGCCGATTGCGCAGGTACTTCAAATCCTTGCCCAGCAAGGTGGCAAGCTCTTCTCCTCGCAGGGCCTGCCATCCGCAGAGATCACGAATGAGCTGGCGCAACTCCGTCTCACCCAGGCGCTTGCCAGTCGCCGTTAGTCTTTGCTTCAGTTCCAACGGCAAAGGTGGCAACTCCCGCTTACCACCTTCGAGCGTCTGCTTACCACCTTCGAGGAGCAGTTCTCGTTGCTCTGGACCCTCATTTGCCGCCGGCTCGGGATCTACCAGCGTGTAGTGCGTGCGATTGCCGGCGCCCTGCTTTTCCAGCAAACCTCGGTCCCGCAGGCGCCGCAATACGTTGCTGGCTTGCAAGGTGTCCAGCCCCGACATATCCCGGCATGCCGTGTTGTCCACCGTGCCATTCTCGCGTGCATAAATCAGCGCCTTGGCATCATCAGCCGACAATGTGTCCCCCGCCAACGCCTTGAGCCAGGCGTAGTCTTCCTCGGTCAGCAAATGGTGCAGAAACAGCGTGACCTTGAACTCATTCTTCTGCCGGTCCGACGCAAACTCCGGCAATGGCAAGCCCGCATCTGCCGCCAGGCGGCGCATGGTGCGTATGCCTGAGCCCTTGGTCTCCGCCCAGTTGATTTCATGCAACACGGCCGCAATAGCCGGGTTGCGCATGCGTGACCCCGGCGTACCCAGGCTGGCCATGTCCTTCAACGAAAAGCCGGGGTTCAAAATCTCAATGCGGTTGCTGTAGCGCACGATCTGGATCGGGCTGTGCTCCCGGTAGCTGCGGTGCATCACCGCATTGGCCAATGCCTCGCGCAGAACCTTGCGCGACAGAACGGGTTCTTGCCGGCTTTGCAAATCGCCCTTCGGAAGGCGAAAACCCTTGGGCAACTCGTCCACCACGCTGGCTTCGGCCAAGGGCAGCGCCAGCATCAAGGGTTTGCGAATGTCCACTGATTGAAAACGATGCTCCGGGTCACTTATCCATTGGGTGCCCACCACGCGCATGTAGTCAATGCGCAAGGCGGGGAACAGGCGGCGCAAGGCCATGGGTTTGCCAAACAAGACCAGCCCTGCCAGGGTTGGCATCAAGTCGGCCCCCACGCGCCGCACGGCGGACAAGGCCTCCAGCATTTCATCGTCACGGTATGCCAGCTCTTCGGCCTGCGGGTTGGCCAGCGCGCGCAGGCGCCGGTATTCGGCAATCGCCTGCGGATCAAAGTCCACCATGCGTGCATCGGCAATCGGCACCATGTCGGGGC
>JANNDB010001023.1:0-6500 GCA_031387285.1 Betaproteobacteria bacterium
CTGCAGCGCCTGACCAATGCGTTCCCCAAGTTCGCCTGGATAAACCCCGAGCCGCAGGGTGTGTGGCAGTACCGCCAGAGCATCAGCGTGGTGCAGCAGTTGATGAACCAGCGCATGTATCCGCTCACCATCAAGGGGCTGGAAGAGGCGATGCGCCTGCTCTCGAAATAGGGCGCTGGCGTGCGTCAGCGCGCAGTGCCCCACACAGCCAGGCTGTCATGGCACGCAGGACACTTCCTACGCGCCTACGGTGTGCTGGCTGATCGCCATCACTGCCCCGTCCTGCTGGAATGGACGCAGGCTGCCGCAATCCGCCGGACGCCATTCCACCCATGACCAGGATACCCACCCCATGAGCCAGGACGATCACGCCACACCGACCACCGACGCAGAGGCACGGATGCGGCTGTGGGACATCATCAAGGACATCCGGTTCGCGATGTTCACTTCGCGCCACGCCAACGGTCACCTGCATTCCCGGCCCATGACGACGCAAAACACCAAGATGGACGAGGATGCGACGTTGTGGTTCTTCATGGCGCGCAAGGGCGAGCCCGTGGCCGACATCGCGAGCGATCCGGCGGTGAACATCGTTTACGCCGACCCCGGAGGAGACCGTTACGTGTCGATCTCTGGAACCGCACAGGTTATAGAGGATGCAGCCCGCAAGCAGGTGTTATGGACCGCATCCGCCGCGGACTGGTTCCCGGGCGGCGCGGTCGACCCCGAGCTCGCGCTGGTACAGGTTCAGATCATCCATGCCACCTACTGGGCCAACGACACGAGCAGGGTCACGCAATTGCTCTGCAACGCCGTTGCGGCCGTCACCGGCAAACCAGCTCCTTCGACCCGCAGCCGCATCGACACCCATGTGACGCCCTGATCCGCGAGCAGCAAATGCTGCGGAGCCGGGATGGCCGGGACTGTTCCCAGGCGGAGAGGGTGCCGCTGTGTGGGCCAGTGCACAGACGGTCGGCGCGGCCAGGCGCAAGCTGCGGCCAGCGCCTCGCACCACTTATTCCTCCAGGAGAAAGCCTTGAAAGTACATCTGCATTCGGATACCAACACTGACAGCGGCCACCTCATGGCCGAGTACCTGACAAAGGTCGTCCAGGCGGCGATGGGCCGCTTCGGCGAACGCATCACGCGGGTCGAAGCCCATCTCTCCGACGCCGACGGCCCAGCCAGGACGAGCCCGGACGATATCCATTGCACCCTCGAGGCGAGGCTGGTCGACCTGGACCCCGTCGTCGTGAAAGACCAGGCAGGCAGCGCCCACCAGGCCATCGATGGCGCATTGCGCAAGCTCAAGCGCGCGGTCGGCGCGGAGATCGCCAGGCACGACCCGCGCGGTCACCGCGACAAGCTGGCCCAGGCAGATTTATCCACCTGAAGTCGGAGTACGGTCAAAAAGCACACGGACGATCGCGCGGTGCCGCAGGCCCGGCGAGCGGGGTCAACGACAACCGATGTACACCACGTGGCTGCCTGACCGTTTCTGCTGGCGGTTGCCGGTCGCGCGCAATGCCCCGGTACCGTGGCTGCGAATCGATCGGGCCGCTTGGCAACTTGCCACCACAATCGCCCTACCGCAGCCCGAAAAATGACAGGAGGAAGCCGACAACAACGACCAGGCCGACAATATAGATGATGGTGTTCATGGAGTTACCTTTGTATGGGAATGGGTCGAAACCAGACACGGACGCAGCATCCCTGCGCATCGGGAAGATGATCGCGTTCCGGGTCATGGTTACTCCGATGTCTGGGTTCGAGTCTGTGGCCGCAGGCCCGCCATGTACATCAGGTTGAAGGAGGCTTCCCGGTAAGACAGCGCCGCGCACGCCTGTAGGCTACGCAACGACCGCCCTCTGCTGCCTGCTCGCGTGGTCTACTTCCTCGCCCGGATCAGAGTTCACCGACTCCGCGAAGCACGGTGTGGATCACCTCCGCACTGATCCTGAAGTCCGACACATGCAAGCGCTCAAAGCGGGCCTTCGCGGACTCGATCAAACCGTGCCTCTTGGCGAACCCGATGACAGCAGCGGTTCCGGCTACCTGAATGCCGAGTTCGCTGGCAACGGCTCGCCCCGCCCGCTCGTCCATGAGAATGATGGCGTTGCCAGCGCCCTCGGACAGCGCAATACGGATGCAATCGGTTTCGCCCTCGTCCAGATCCCCCATGTTCGCCGTTGGCACCGGAATGCTCTTCTTCCAGACACGCAACGCCGTGCTCTTGATCGCTGCGGCTATCTCCGATTCCCCACGGGCCTTGACGCCTGGCAACACTTCTCGCTGCACAGAAGGCGGAATCCATACGGCCCCAAACAACGCGGGCAACCATGCAAGCCCGTCCACAATGGCAAGCCCTATCAGGGGGCTCGCATCGCTTATGACGTAGCGAGCCATTGGTCGAGGGACTCCATGTCACGCGCAACTTCGCCCGCGTCATGCGCCACCACCGGGATACCCAAGCGCGAGACATGCGTGATAAACGTTGCCAATGGCATTTGGGCCATGCGGGCGCTTCGAACCAGCGACAGTCCTCCATCGCGATAGAGCGCCGTGGCCAATGCCGCGCGCGCGCCAGGCTCCGACAGCAACTTGCCGGACTGCAGCCCGATCATCACGGCATCCGGCTGGTCGCGGTTCATGACCACCACCACATCGTCGCGGGCGTTACGCAAAGCTTCGCTGGGGTTGTTCTTCAGTCCGGAAACATTGACAGCATGCATGATCTTCCCCTCCTATATAGGAATATAGGAAGGGATTATTGCATAGGCATTATCCGAAGGATGGTTCCTGAGTTTGGTAGGGCAGGCCCAAAATTCACTATCGGCTGCGCCTGAACCGGCCTGCCCCACTGTGCGTCGCCGCCCATCGCCGGTCCTACAATTCCACGTCCCTCGCCATAGTTCAATGGGTGTTGTCACAGGGGAAAGTGTCGTCGGCGACTCACCTGCGACTCAGCTTGGGATGGCGCAGGACGAATGAGGTTCTGAGCGTGCCCGCCGGCCTTCAGGCCAGCGCCTGTTCTTCCGGTTCTACGGACAGTCTCATACCCACCGCCTTCAACACGGCCAGAATGGTTTTCAGGGTGGGGTTGCCTTTGGCCGAAAGCGCTCTATAGAGCGACTCGCGGCTGATTCCGGCTTGCGACGCCACTGAACCCAATCCGCCATAGGCCTCCACTACGGCGCGTAGTGCCAATAGGGCGCCGGCACGATCGTCCGGGTTATCGATGGATTCCATGGCCGCTTTCAGATACTCGATCGCGAGTTCCCGGTCAGCGCGCAGCTCCGCGACTTCCCGCTCGTGGTGGGACACCGCAGCTTTCAGTTGCTTGCTCATGATTGCCTCCGTTTCCAATCTACCCAAAAGCCTTTTGCCCGTTTTATGTCCGCTTTCTGGGACTTTTTATCGCCGCCACAAAGCAGGATCACGACCTTTTGCCCATGACGACCCATGTAGACGCGGTATCCGGCTCCCACGTGTTCCCGAAGCTCGAAAACGCCTTCGCCCACCGGGTCGCAATCGCCAAAATTTCCGGCTTCAAGCCGACGCAGGCGAACTCGCAACTTCGCCTGGGCTTGCTTGTCGCGCAAGTTGTTCAACCACTCGGTGACCGGCTCGGTTGCATCCTCCGCCTGGTAACGCAGCACGTCGATCATGAAGTTATTGTAGCTTTAAGTACACAAATTGAAGTGAGGCCTGTGCCCACTCACTTTCGCGGATGCTTTAGTTAGTTGGGTCGCGGTTGATCAACCTGCCTCTCTATCTCCCTCGCCCAAGCCTGTGCCGCCGCCCTGTCTGCAAAGCGCTTGCTGATAGACTCGTGCCCCTTGCGGCGGATTAGGGCACGCCACTTGCCGTCTGGTTTGCACACACTGGTCACGCCTCACCCCGTATCACGGCGCAACTCACCGTCGCGGGAAGTGGGGTGATATCAATAATTGCCGCCGGTGGAGAATCGGCAAAAGCGCAAGGTCATGTTTCCGTCTCTCTCGCCATAGTTCAATGGATAGAACGAGTGCCTCCTAAGTGCTAGATGCAGGTTCGATTCCTGCTGGCGGGACCATCTTCGAAGCCGGCATGCTCCAATGCATTCCGGCTTTTTTCATTTTTTACTCTTAAGTTCTTGTTGGGTCGCGCGATGACGACCGGAAAAGTATGCCGTCCTCCAGGGGCATATGGGGGCACCCAGAGCTGCGGGATCGATGGCTCACCCGCTGACCGAATTGCAGCAGCAAGCGCCACTGGTGCCAATGCCGCGTGCCGTGGCGGCAGTCGGAAATACTTCGGAATGCGACGCCTGACGTACAGCACATTTAGCGTCTGTATGACGTACACTGCAATGCCATGACACGGAAGGCTCAGCCCATGTCCACCGCTGAAAAAATACTCAATGTCCGCCTGCCAGTCGAGCTCCATGGCCAGCTGGAGAAACTGGTGCAAGCGACGGGCCGCAGCAAAAGCTACTTGACCGTCGAGGCTCTTAAAAGCTACGTCAGCCAGGAGCAATGGCAGATTGCCGATATACAGGCTGGTTTGGACGAAGCCGATCAGGGTGATTTCGCGACTGCAGACGAGGTGCGTGCGGTGTACGCCAAATACGGGCATTGAGCGTGGAGATTCGCTGGACGCGCAAGGCGCTTGAAAACCTGTATCAAATTGCCGCCTACATTGCGCAAGACAATCCCACCCGCGCCCGCTCATTCATTGGCGAAATCAAGGAAAAGACAGAGCTACTGGCGAAGTTCCCCGGCCTGGGCCGCCCTGGGCGGGTGCCCGCGACGCGCGAACTGGTGGTGCATGCCAACTACGTGGTGCCTTACCGCGTGAAAGACAACACCGTGCAAATCATTCGCGTGCAGCACGTTGCCCGACTGTGGCCGAGGCGGTTCGACTGACCACCTCCGCAATGGAGATGGCGCACCCGGAACCCATGGCTGATGCGCCTGCTGCGGCCCGCGTCTAAAAATCACCCCATTCGCGGCGCGCTCGCTTGCCATGCTGGCAAGGCTTCGGGCCCCTGGGTCCAGGCACGCGATGCGGCAACTCACGCCAGTACCGCCGTTTGACTGCGCGGCGCGGCGCGGGTTAACCCCATGAAAACATTTCACAATCAGTAATATATTTTTACTGATTGTGGAAGCAGCAACTCACGCCCCGTCGACGCCATCAGCAAGACCATCGGCCACCAAAGCCGGCCGGTCCGGCGCATCCGGCTCTCGCGCAGCCTCTCCCGTTCTGGCCGATATCGGCCAGGCCCTGCGATCCAGGCGCCGGCAACTGGGGCTGGGCATCGTCGATGTGGCCCGGGGCAGCGATCTGAGTATTGGGTATATCTCCTTGCTGGAGCGCAATCTGGCGTCTCCGTCGATCACGGCGCTGATGCGCATTGGCGAGGTGCTGGGTTTGCCGCTGGCGTATTTCCTGCAGGTTCCGGAGACGGGTGGGCACCACTTCCCCCAGAGCGGGCGGACGTCGTTCCGGCTCGACAAGGCGGGCATGCAGTTTGACCGCATCAGCGGCGAGTTTGTGGGCAGCACGATCAGTGCCTTGCTGGTCACCGTGCCGGCGCGGCACAAGTCGACGCCGGTCACCCACGCCGGGGAAGAACTCGTCTTCATGGTGAGCGGGTCCTTGCGGTTCACCATGGGCGGGCGCAAGATTCACCTGGATGCCGGCGACTCGGTACACCTGCCTTCCACCACACCGCACGGCTGGGAGAACCCATTCGCCACCGACGCGAAGGCGTTATGGGTAGGCACGGTGCCGCTGTTCAAGCAGGGCGCCGATGCCGACCTGCTGCGCGAAGACCTGGCTCGCCACGGTTCGCCCACCGGGGCGCTGGCGCAACGAAAACCTGCCCCAAAGGTTCAACCATGAGTCAGCCAGAAAACGACACGGCCGAATTCCGCAATGCGTTCGACCGGGTGTCTGCGTTCTTGCAGGAGCAGGTCGGGCACACCTTGTTCACGGTATCGCATAACCTGCCGGGCGGGTTGGAAGTGGAGCGCATCTACAGTTCGCTGCCCGCCACTTACCCGGTTGGTGGCAGAAACCTGGTGGACCAGACAGAATGGACCCGGCAGATGGAGCGTGGCGAATGCTTCATTGCGAACGAACCACAGGAGTTCGGCGTGCACTTCCACAATCTGGACGCCATCGTCGCCCAGGGGTTTGGGGCCGTGATCAACATCCCGGTGAACCGCGGTGCCAGCAAGCTCGGCTCGCTCAATCTGCTGGACCGTGCCGGTGCCTACCGTGGTGATGTACTGCCGGCCTGTCGCGCGGCAGGCGCAATGGCCGTTGCCGGCTTCACCGCCTATGAAGAGTATCTTGAGCAGCAATCATCAACCGTTCGATCGTCATAAAGGAAACCCCATGAAACTCAAACCCTATGCGGCCCTGCTGGGCGCGCTTGTCGCCTTTGGCGCTCTGGCGGCCACGCCCAAGGACACGCTGGTCGTGGCCAAGAACATCGAGGACATCGTGGC
>JANNDB010000942.1:0-21463 GCA_031387285.1 Betaproteobacteria bacterium
AGCCCGCTGCCGTCATACGACATCTCGGCCAGCGGCTCGATGACCTTGCTCGCCACGTAAAAAACGCCATTCGATGCGGCAATGGCCGGATTCATGTTGCGCGGCTCGGTATCAGCCGCCACCACCAGCGTTCCACCGCGCCGCACAGCAGTTTGGGCCCAGGAAAAACGCGGCAGGGCCGTTGCTCCGGCCGTAGCCACAGCGGTTCCCAACAAGGAACGCCGGGAAAGTCCTCGATCACGCATGGCGCTCTCCTTGGGAAGAATCAATCAGGATAGCAGAGCAGTGCGTTTGCGCGAGCCGGAAAGCCGGTCGCCATTGGCCGCCAGCGGGCATGCCCAGCCACCTGGCACCGGCGCGCCGACTATGTCCCCGTAAGAGCCCAAAGTGTCGACATTTTTTGCACGCACTTCCTGCGAGGATCGGTCAACGGCTCCAAGCTGATGATTCTAAAAAGAACTCGGGAAATGGCACATATATTGCGTGATTTGGATATAACTCGTCTTTCTGCAATTTTCCGGGAGCCAATCATGCAAATACTGAAAAAGGTCTGGGGCCTCGCAGGCGGTCTGATGCTGGCATTGGGTGTCGCCACGGCCGCTCAAGCCGCTGCTTCGATCACCAACACCTACTACTTCGACGGTGCTTGCGCCGACTGCACGGCGCCGGGTGGAGGCAGCAACACGGTCACCGGAACATTGACGCTGAGCAACTACATCCAGGGTGATGTCATCTACGCGGGCAATTTTGTGTCGTTCACCTACAACGGCTCCAACTTCGTCAACGCGTTCACTGCCGAGGCCGTTGGAAGCGATTCCTTGAATGCTGCTTCTTTTGTGTCTGGCAGCATGACCAACATCCCTGGCTTCAACGATTTCCTGGTCGTCTTCGGTGATGGCTTGTTTTTCCAAACGAATGCCGGTGGCGGTTTTAATTTGTGTGGCAGTGGGCCGAATGGTCCTCCCGCCAATGGGTGCCAGGCCTTTCAATTACCCGTCGTCAATGATGCTGACAACGGCCGGCCAGCCAACTGGAACACACAACCAAGTACCGTCCCGGAACCCGGAAGCCTTGCCCTCGTCGGTCTGGCATTGACGGGCCTCGCTGTCGCCCGTCGTCGCAAGCTGATCTGAACCAGCGCGGTTGAACGTTTGACGAGCGGCCTGCGGAGCAGGCGCGCACCACCCCCAACGCGGCATGTTGCCGCGTTTGTCATTTCCAGGACGCCATTCGTCTGTGCATATTGGTTAGCCGGAAGGCACCAACGCCGCCCGGCGCTGCAGAAACCGCCGTACTGCCGGATCGATCTCCAGCCCGATGGCCTGCTGGTACGCAGCGTGGGCAGCCGCGGCCTCACCGGCCTGCATCAGCAACTCGGCGCGCGCGGCCCAGTAAGGCTGGTATGTCGCAATACGTTCGTCGTCCGCCACGGCTGCGAGCGCATCAAGGGCGGCGCGTGGACCCTCCGTGTGCGCCATCGCAACCGCCCGGTTGATCACCACGATCGGCGAGCCGGTCATGTCGCCCAGGGCCCTGTAAAGGGCAACAATGGCCGGCCAATCGGTGGTGGCGCCCAGCCGCCTTGCCGCATGCGCCGACTGCACCGCGGCCTCCAGCTGGTAGCGTCCCATCCGCTTGCAGGCGGCGGCCTGCTGCAGCAACTGCTCGGCCTCGCCCAGCATGGCGTGGTCCCAGCGTGTCGTGTCCTGCGACTCGAGCGGGACGAATTCCCCTTCGCTGTCGCGCCGCGCAACACGCCGGCTGTCCAGATAGAGCATCAGCGCGACCAGACCGAGCGCCTCGGGCTGGTCCGGCAACAGGGCGGCCGTCAGGCGTCCCAGCCAGAGCGCCTCTTCAGCCATGGCGCGGCGGTGGGCCTGGGTGCCCACCGGGTCGGACCAGCCATCGCTATAGGCGGTGTATACGGCTGCGAGTACCGCGTCGAGCCGCGCCGGCAACTCATGCGCGTCCGGCACGCGAAACGGAATTCCGGCCTGGCGGATACGCGCTTTGCAACGCGACAGCCGCTGCCCCATGGTGGACGGCGCCACCCGAAACGCCGATGCGATGCTGGCCGCATCAAATCCCAGGACGGTCTGCAGGATCAAAGGCGCCCGCAGTTCGGCCGCAATCCCCGGGTGGGCGCAGGCAAACATCAGGCGCAGCCGGTCGTCCGGAATCGCCTGCGGCGCACCATCCGCGCCGACGCGCTCTGGCAACAGGGCAGCAAGGTCGGCATGTTCTTCATGACCGGGCTGCGCCAGCGCCAGCAACTCGTCGCTCGCGGCCGCCTGGGTCGCCTGCCGTCGCGCGCCATCCACGGCACGGCGCCGCGCCGCCGTCAACAGCCAGGCTTCAGGGTTGTCGGGCACGCCGTCGGCCGGCCAGTGCGCCAATGCCGCCGCGAAGGCGTCACCGAGCGCATCTTCGGCCGCTGCGATGTCACGGGTGCGTGCCGCCACGAAGGCCAGCAGGCGTCCGTAACTGCGCCTGGCAACGGATTGGGCCAGCGCATACGCGTCACCGGCCGCCTCTACATCGGCCACACGGGCCGCACTTCGATGACGCCGTGTTGGGCACCCGGGCAACGTGCGGCCCAGCCCAGCGCCTGATCCAGATCGGGGACTTCGATCATGTAATACCCGCCCAACTGTTCCTTGCTGTCGGCGTACGGGCCGTCCAGCACCTCCGTCTTGCCCGCCGCCAGGCGCACCCGGGTGGCCGCGGACGACGGCTTGAGGCGCTCGCCCCCCACCATGACCCCCGCCTGCACCAGCGCCTGCGAGTAGGCCATGTAGGCCGACATGGTCTGCTCCATCGCAGACGGTGGCGCCGCGGCTTCGGCACCTTCATTGCCATAAATCATCAACAGGTATTTCATCGATTGCTCCGGTAAAAATGCGAACGCATTGGGCAGACCAACAGGGTACTGCCACTTCAATGACGCGCAAACCAGCCCGATTTCTACAACGCAGCTCACCCCCGCGCAAATCACGGTGCCGCCACCACCGTCTCGTACACCAGTACCGCCGCCGCCAGATCCTCCAGTGCGCTTCCCACCGACTTGAATACCGTGCGTTGCCCCACCGCGAGCGCTGGCCGTGGCATACCCCGGCACAGGTCGGCCAGGCTGGCGCAAACGTCGCCAGGCGTGATCGCGCCGCTGGCCAGTGGCTCCAGCAGGTCGCCGCTTTTCTGCAGCGACTCCGCGGTATCCACATAAATCTGCGCGCCGGCAAGACAGGCGTCATCGGACTCGCGCATGGTCGGTGAGAAACTGCCGATCAGGTCCAGGTGGCTGCCCGGCGCCAGCCATTCGCCGCGCACCAGCGGCCGCAAGGACAGGGTGGCGCAGCTCACGATGTCGGCTTGCCTGGCCCCAACCGCCAGATCCGCGGCGTGCTCAGCGGCAATGCCAGTCGCCCGGAGCGATTCGACCAGCCGGTGCGCATGGGCTGGCGTGCGGTCCCACACCATGACCCGTTGAATGGGCCGCACGGCGCGGTAAGCGTCGGCCAGCAGGCTTGCAACCCGGCCCGCACCGACCACCAGCAATGTCGTCGCATCCGCCCGCACCAGGTAGGACGCCGCCAGCGCCGAGGCCGCCGCCGTACGCCGCGCCGTGATCTCGTTGCCGTCGAGTTGCGCCAGCGGTACGCCGGTGTTGGCGTCATACAGCAGGTAACTCGCATGCAGTCCGGGCCGGGCAAGCGCAGCATTGCCCGGAAAGATATTGACCGTCTTGATGCCCAGGTAACGCCCTGGCTGCCAGGCCGGCATGATCAGCACCGTGCCTTGTGCGCTGCCATCGGCTGCCTTCACTGCATGGGTGTGGCGCATGGGCACCTCGCACCCCTGCACAAACATGCGTCGCAACGCATCGATCAGCGCTGCGAAGGGCAAGGCGGCGCGGGTTCTGTTGCCGTCGATGAACTTCATGGGGTCGGCAGCGGCGAGCCTTGCGGCACACAGGGCAGGCCGATCAGCACCATCGGGCCTTCCACGCGCACCGGGTAGACCGCGAGCGGCAGCTTGCAGGGCGGCGACAGGGCGCGCCCGCTGCGGATGTCGAACTTTCCGAAATGCAGCGGACACTCGACGACACCGTCCTGCACATAACCGTCGGACAAGCGCGCGCGCATATGGGTGCAGCGGTCGTCGGTGGCGAAGAGGTTGCCATCCAGATTGAAGAGCGCCAGTTCGCGTCCTGCCAGCTCGACATGCACGACGGCGCCCAGCAGGATGTCCGCGACTCGCGCCACCAGGTGAAATTCCTGTTGTGTCACAAGCCTATTCACAGATTACGTTGAGCAGGGCCTGGCGCCGTTCGTCACGCACCACGGCGAGCGCCCGCGCCAGCGCGCCGGGCAGCTGCTCGCGGGTGGTGACTTTCTCGCCGTAGCCGCCCGAGGCCTCGCAATAGGCCTGGAAAGCCGGCGAAGGCGAGAGCGTGGAAAGCGGAACCTGCGGCTGCGCCGCGGCAACACCGGTCTTGTAGAGCGAGCGCGTCGCATGCTCCACCGCGCCCCACTTGCCGTTGTTGCAGATGATGGTCAGCACCGGCAATCCATAGGCTGCTGCCACCTGGTGGCAGGCGGGAGGATTGGCAAAGATGTAGGCACCGTCACCCAGCGTGGCGATGACCGTGCGCGACGGATCGAACTGCGATATGCCCAGCGCAGCCGGCAGGCCCCAGCCCAATCCGCCTGCGGGCGGCAGGCTGAAGTAGCTGCCGGCCGCGTCGAAATGCAGGTATTCGCGCATGGCCCAGTATTCGTTGACCACGATCGCACCGGCCGGCTTGGCGGCGTTGAGGCAATGCGACAACCAGGCCTTGCTGATTGGGCCGGCGCCGGCCTCATCGCGTTCCAGCCTGGTACGCTGGCCTGCGCGAACCGCTGCGACACGAGCCTGTGCGTGGTCGCGTCGGGTCTGCGTGCCGGCCGCGTCCTGGCCCGCATCCATCTGCGCACAGAGTGCTTGCAGGAAAGCCGCAGAACCCGAGGTGATAGCGAGATCGGCGCGATGGCTGCGCACCGGGTAGGCGCTCCACAAGGGGTCGAGCGCGACCTGGATGATCTTCGCGCCGTCCGCCGGTTTGCCCGATTGCGGCACCCAGGGCACGTCGGACTCGAGCACCAGCACCACATCGGCATCGCCTACCAGCGTCTCGGCGTCAAAGCCGGCGTGGTAGGGAGCACTGGCCGGCAGGCACACCATACGCGCCTTGTTCTCCGCCACCGGCAGTCCATGCTTTTCGGAGAGCTCCGCCAGCAGTTGCACCGCGAGCGGATCGCGCCCGCTGGAGGCGGCTATCACCAGCGGCCGTTTCGCGTCGCACAGCCACTGCGCCGCCTGCCGGACCTGCTGCGGATCGGGATGCGGCGTGCTGGGAACCGGCGGACCCGGCACGTCCCAGTGCATCTGCTGTTGGGCCTGCGCGATCACTTCGCGCGGCAGGGACAGGTAGACCGGCCCGGGCGGGCTGGCATGCGCGATCGACAGCCCGCGTTCGACCACTTCGCGCAGGTTCAGGCCGTCGCGCAGTTCGTAGTCCCACTTGACCAGTTCGCGCACCATGCCGGCCTGGTCATACATCTCCTGGGCCCAGTGGATCCATGCATTACGCGCGCCCAGGCGCCCCTCTTCGAACAAGGGCGTGCGGCCGGCCATCAGCAACAGCGGCACCTGGTCGCGCGCCGCGTTCATGAGTGCGCAGACGGCGTTCGCCGTGCCCACACTCACATGCAGCATCACGGCCTGCGCCTGCCCGCTGGCCAGTGTGTAGCCGTGCGCCATGCCGATGGCGAGGTTCTCATGCGCGCAAACCACCGGGCGCGGGAAATGCAGGCCCGACTCGGACGCCCGCGCATAGGCTTCGATCAGGGGCGGCGTGTCGGTTCCAGCGTTCACATACAACTGCTCGACGCCCCGCGCCTTGAGCAGGGCCAGCAAGGCTTCCGCAACAGACACAACGGAAACGGTCTGGCGGGTCATCTGGTGCTTTCCATGGCGTTATCGGGAATCATGCGCTGACGGGCGCGCGCGCCGGCAACAGCGCGCCCGCCGCGGATGCGATGCTGGTCCCATCGAAATAGTGCGGATTCATGCGCAGGTGCATTTGTGCAGGATTGACAAACACCAGCTCGCGAAAATCGGCCGGCGTCAGCAATTGGCCTTCCACCAGGCTCCAGGCCTCGCTCAACACGGTGCGGGCTTCCATGACGTCCCAGTGCCCGATGTCAGACCCAAATATCGCCTTGAGCTTGGCCCCCACCGGGGACAGGCGGCGGTTGAAGGCAACACTCATCATTCGGTCGTCAGCCTCGCAGCCGAAGTAGAAGTTGTCGCAAAACAGGCGGCGCAGATCGCGTATTTCGCGCATGCCGCTCTGCGCAAATTCGTCCAGCGGGTAAGGCCGCTGCGGCAGCGAAGCACGGTGGTGCGGGCTCGCGCGCAAGCGCTCGCCCGTGAGGTAGCCATTGCCGTACTGATCGAACAGGCTGGCCAGCAACTCCACGTCGAGCCGGGCCGGGTCCAGGTTTTCCAGCAGGCTGTCGATGTTGCGTTTTTCAAAGTGTTCGACGATGTCGTTGAGCAAAACCATCGCCCAGGCCACGCCGCCTTCCAGGAAGCCGAAGTTGAGGCCAGGGAAACGCTGGGTCACGCCACCAAAGAACAGCGAACGGCAAAAGAATTCGGCGCCGGTGGCAAAACTGCCCAGGTGGTTGAACACATAGTTGCTCGGTGAGGAGCGGTAGCCGCTGCCCCGCGCCGCGGTATGGCATACCGGCGCCACGCCGAGCTCGACACAACGCTGCCAGAACGGGTCGTAATCGAAGGGCGAGTCCATCGCGATCGACTGCGTGGTCTCCGAATAGGCCGCAAGATGCGGCGCCTGGCGCACGATTTCCGGGTGCGGGCGCCGTATCTCGGTGCCGATCATGATCGCCTTGTGACCCAGCACCGTCACGGCGTGTTCGAGTTCGGCCAGTGCTTCCTGCGGCGTGAAGGTGGGAATCACTGCGACGGGCGATACGCAGTCGCGCACGTCGCGGAACATGTCGGCGTACATGGTGTTGAGCGCCCGGCAGGTGGCCTGGCGCAGTTCGTCGTCCTGGATGTACAGGCCGGGAATGCCGTTGGTGGTGTAGCAGTGCGCAAAGTCGATGCCGGCATCCTGCATGCGCGCCTTGAATAGGCGCGGCAGCATGGCCATCGCGCGGTCGCCGGAATACTTGCCTGAAGGCGCGCCCCACCAGATGGTGCGTGTATCGAACTTGTAGGGCGACGCACGCATGCGCGCAAGCGCCTTGTCGACCATGGCGCTGCCCGCCACCTGCGCCAGGAAGTCGTTGATGGCGAATTCGCACTCGAGCACATGCGCGTCGGCGTCGATCACCGGGTGATCCAGCCGGGCGCGTACATCACAACCGGGGAACTGGGCGAAACCGGACACGGCGGTGAACTCCTCAGGTCAGCTTATAGATGTCGAGGGTGCGCGCGCCCTGTGCCAGCTGCCGCAATACGTCAGCCTCCTTGGCCTCGCGCGCCCGAGCCGCCGCGATCACCGTACCGACTTGCGCGCGCGGCAGCACCACCACGCCATCGTCGTCGCCCACCACCAGATCGCCCGGGGCGACCGTGATCTCGCCTAGCAGCACCGGGTGGTTGATCCAGCCGGTGGCGCCAAAGTCCTTTCCGGTCCCACGCAGGGCCAGGCCGCGCGAAAAGATCGGCAATCCCGCTTGCCGCAACACCGCGCCATCGCGCACGCAGCCGTCGATCACTAGGCCGCCCAGTCCGCGCTCGCGCGCAGCCGTGGTCATGATGTCGCCCCAGTAGCCGTATTCGAAGCCGCCACCGACATGCGCCACCAGCACGTCACCGGGTTGCGCGATGTAGATGGCGCGATGCAACCACAGGTTATCGCCCGACGGGCCACTCACGGTAACTGCCGGGCCGCAGACGGTGAAGGCGTCGTTCAGGGGCTTGATGGCATGCGGCAAGGCACCGATACGCCCGGCGGCCTCGTGCAGCGTCGCCGCGCTCAGGCCGCGGGCCTCAGCCACCAGCGCCGGCGAGACCCGTTCAATGACGCTGCGGGCCGTGGGGTATTGCGGCATCGACTCACTCATGTTGGAGCCCCCTTCAGCATGTGTTCATAGTCTGCGCCCATCACCTGTGATACCGGCACGCCCGCGAGCAAGGCCTTGGCCATCGCGGCCTCACGTGCCACGATGGATTCGGCTGCGTCAAGCAGTCGATCGATATCGCCGGCCGCCACAAAAACAATGCCACTGGCGTCGGCGATCGCGAAGTCGCCGGCCTGCACCGTGACATCGCCTATCGTCACGGGTCCGTTGTTGGCGATCTCGGCCACGCGCCCGCGCGCCGTGCGCGCCGTCAGGGCGCGCGCATAGACCGGGAAATCGTATTGGCGCGCTTCGTCGATATCGCGTACCGGGCCGTCACAGATGACGCCGGCCACACCACGCACCATGGCCGCCAGCGACAGGATGCCGCCCCAGCTTCCGGCCTCGATACCCGAGCGTTGTTCGACCACGATGATGTCGCCAGGTTGGGCCGCCTCGATCGCCGTGGTGCCCAGATGGCGCGGCGGCCCGGCTGCAGCCGGCACCTGTTCCCTGGCCACCAGGCGCACCGTCAAGACCCGCCCGGCGATGCGCCGCGTGCTCGATCGCTGGTCCAGGCCACTCACGCCACCACGCAGGCCAAGCTTGTCCATCGCGTCGGACACCGCGCATACATCGAGCCGGTTCAAGCGCCGGACCGCTTCGTTGGCATCCACAGTCATGTCACTCCCAGACGGCAAAACCCATGGCATTGCCCGTGCCCGCCTCGCTGCGGTAACACGGTACGTAGTCGATCAGCTGGAAGCGGTGCCCTGTGTCGTGCATGGCCGCCGCCACCGGGTACCAGTTCTTCATCTCCGACGTATTGCCGTGGAACAGCGGTTCCGCAATGCCAGCGAGCGCTGCCTCGTCGTGGGCGGAAAAACCGGCAAGAAAGCGTTGGTCGAGTTCTTCGTCGACCACAAAATGGGTCCAGCCGCCCGATGCGATCAGCGCGACCTTGAGGTCGGCGTCCCACCCCTGCACGGCATGCGCAAGGGCATGCCCGAACGCGAGGCAGCGCGCCGCGCCCGGTATGTTGTCGGGTACGCCACCGTTGATAAACACCGGTATCGAGGGGGGTGGCGCATCACGCAGGAGGCGCCGGTAGATGAAGCCGAAAGCATGGGGAATGCCATTCTGGCGGTCTGCGCCGCCGGCGAAACGTGCGGACTGGGCCACATCGAAGCCTTGCGCGCAGAGCGAGCGCACCAGGTCGCGGGCCAGATCGGTAGCGCCGGTATAGGTTGCACCGCCCGGTGGGCAGTGCCCATGCTCGGCAATCGCAATACCGGGCGGCAGGCGGGCGCGGCGCGCTTCGTCGAGCGCCACGTTGGGAATGCTGGCGCCCGTGAACACTGTGAAGGCTGCCGTCAGGTCGTCCTGGAATACTTCGCGCTGATCGTTGCCGACGATCAGCACGACGTCTGGTGCCGCTGCGTGCAGCCGCTGCGCCAGCGTGTCGAGCGCGCGCTGGCAGCGGTCGAAGCGCTGCTGGCGTTCGGGCAACGCGGCCTCAGCGGAGAAATCGCAGCCGCGGCGGGCGGCCAGGGACGCGAAATCCAGCCATTCACCGCGATAGGCATGGCGCGGGTTGGCACGGTCCGCTCCGGCGCGCAGGTCCCACCGGGCCGGCGGCGTGGACAACATCGGGCCATGTGAAGCGCCCAGACCGAGGATGATTCGGGCCATGGGTCAGCCGCCGACTTCGCGCGGGCGCCACTTCGAAAAGTGGCGCTGGATGCGGTCGGCAATCGCGGTGATCACGATGCCTGCGGTGGCCGTGATCAAAACACCGCACAACAACAGGTCGGTGGCAAAGGTCTGGCCGGCGTAGGCAATCATGAAGCCTATGCCTTCGTTTCCGGCAAAAAGCTCACCCACGATCACACCAATCAGGCCGTGCGCAACACCCTGTCGCACGCCAGCCAGGATGAACGGAACCGATGACGGCAGGGCAATGGTCATGAAGATCTGCCGGTCCAGCGCGCAATAGGCCCGCGCCGCCTTTAGCAGGTCGGGATCCAGGTTCTTCACGCCGGCAATCGTGTTGATCAGCACCGGAAACAACACCGCCAGGAAGATGATGAACACCTTGGACCACATCCCGATGCCGAACCAGATGATGATCAGCGGTATGAAGGCAATCCGCGGTGTGGCGTAGAACGCATTGAGGAAGGGATCCACCAGCATGCGAAAGAAGCGGTACCAGCCCAGCAACACACCCAGGGGTATCGCCACCAGGCAGGCCAGGCCAAATCCGACCAGAAAGTTGCGACCGCTGTAGGCAATGTCGGACAACAGATTGCCGTTGACCAGTTCATGCACAAATCGCTTGGCCACCGCCGATGGCCCGCTGAAGAACAACGGCGAGATACGGCCCGATTGCCAGATCAGCTCCCACAACACCAGCACCACGAGCACCGTGACGCTGCCCAGCACCAGACCAGTGTTGCGGCGGTAAAAGCCCGGGCGCGGCCGAACGCGCGGCGCCACCGGGGCAGCGCTGGCAGTAGCAGGGGAATCGGCCATGGTCTGTTCCTCTCAGGCGGGCGCGCTGACCACGCCGATACGCGCTGCTTCTTCTTCGATCAGCGCCCAGATGTCGTCGTTGAGGCGGAGAAACTCCGGGTCGCGCTTGATGGACAAGGTACGCGGCCGGGCAAACGGCACGGCGAACTCCTGCTTGATCCGCCCGGGCCGGGTGCCCATCACCACCACCCTGTCGGCCAGAAACACCGCCTCGTCGATCTGGTGCGTGATGAAGAGCACTGTCTTTTTCTGCTTGCTCCAGATCTTGAGCAGCTCGGACTGCATGAACTCACGCGTCTGCGCGTCCAGTGCGGCAAACGGCTCGTCCATCAGCAGCACTTCGGGGTCGGTCGCCAGTGCGCGCGCGAGGTTCACGCGCTGCTGCATGCCACCCGAGAGTTCGGACGGAAATCGCGTCTCGAAGCCGCCGAGCCCGACGAGGTTGGTGAAGTAGGCGGCGCGCTCGCGCATGGTGGCCTCGTCAAAGCGCCGCTGCATCTCCATGCCATACCGCACATTGCCTGTGACCGTGCGCCAGGGCAACAGGCTGGCCTGCTGGAACACCATCGCGCGTGACACACCCGGCCCGTTGACCAGGGCGCCGCCGATGCGCAAGCTGCCTTCGTCGTACTGCAGCAGACCAGCCACCACGTTGAGCAGCGTCGTCTTGCCGCAGCCACTTGGCCCCACCACGCAGACGAACTCGCCATCCGCCACCTGCAGCGAGACATCGGCGAAAGCCAGGAACTCGCGCTCTTCGCGCTCCAGCCAGTAGCGGTAGGTCAGCCGCTCGATGGCCAGCTTGGGGTGGCCCTGCGCGGCGCTCATATCCCGAACGCCTCCTTCTGCTTGCGGTCCTGCTCGGCCTTGATGGAGGGCCCGTGGAGTTTTTCGAACCAGCCTTCACGCACCAGCCGGTGCACCACCGAGTTGTCCACCAGCTGGCGGAAGTCGTACGCCTTGAGCTGCGGGTTGTCCGCGCCGTCGCGTTCCACCCCTGAGGTGATGGCGCCCTTGAGCACATAGGGCACGCGGTCAAGCAGGTTGTCCTTG
This sequence comes from Betaproteobacteria bacterium, assembly GCA_031387285.1. Taxonomy (GTDB): domain Bacteria; phylum Pseudomonadota; class Gammaproteobacteria; order Burkholderiales; family Burkholderiaceae_C; genus CAISIP01. The sequence continues at coordinate 11,721 of JANNDB010000942.1, forward strand.
AAGTACAGGTCGTAGACGCGCGCGGTATCCACCGGTGTCTCGGCGCGGTTCTGCGCCGAGTAGGACTTGATGGCCAGCACCTTGTCTTCGTAAAAGCGCTTGATCGCCTCCGCCTGCGCCTTGATGACGGCCTCCGCGACCGTGGGGTTCTGCGCCAGGTAGCTCTTGCGAAACAGGTAGACGGTGGAGACAAAGATCTCCGGAAACTGCGAGATGTAGCCCAGATTCACGAAATCCGGGCCGTCGATCAGCCGGAAGAACGAAGGGGTCGTCAGCAGCGCCGCGTCCACCTGCCCGGCCACCAGCGTGGCAACCCGGCCGGCCGCGTCGGCGCCGCTGGGAACCCAGACCACGTCGCGCGGACCCAGGCCATATTTCTGCAGCATGGACACGGTGTAGTGGTAAGGCGTGTCGCCGACCCGTCCCACGCCGATCTTCATGCCCTTCAGATCCTGCCCGCGCTTGATGCCTTTGCGCACGATCAACGCAAAGCTCCCCTTGTTGAGTGACGAACCCATGGCCACGAAGGAGTTGTCCCGGGTGGCGGCATTCATCACCGGGTCGATGCCGTAGTTGGCCATCTGCGCCTCGCCGCTGGTGAGCATGGCGATGCCGGCCGGATGCACACCAAAAACCAGGTTCACGTCGAGCCCGTACTTGGCGTAATAACCCCCGTCCTTGGCCAGGAACATCGGCCAGGAGGCGCCGCTACGCGTCGGGAACGCAATCGTCATCTTCTGCAATGCCTGGCCGCGCGCCGGATGCATCGGCAGCATGGTGGCGGTCACTGTGCAAGCCGTTGCGCAGAGCAGCTGCCGGCGGGTGCGGCCGGGTCGGATCGGGTGCTTGCTGTCCATGCGTGTCTCCTCTCAATATAGATACGAATGCGTCACTAGCGCCGGGGTTGGCAGCGCCTCAGTGCCGCGCAGCCGGCGGATCGTCCCCCGCAAATCGATTGGCGCGGATCAGGCGCAGGCGTTGCACCATCTGGTTGCGCGCTGCATCCGCGTCGCCGGCCTCGATGTGCTTTAGCAACACGCCATGCGCCTCGACGGCGCGCTGGGCGATTTCGCGCGTGGTGTGCCGTGTATAGGCGGGCAGCAGCACATAGCGCAGCGCCTTGAACTGGGCCACCAGCGCCCGGTTGTGCGAGGCCTCCACGACCGCCAGGTGAAAACGCATCGATACGTCGGTAAAACTCACGGGGTCGTCGAGCAGGCGGCGCATCTCCTCGAGCAGGCCGGCCATGCGCGTGACATCGCCCGGTGTGGCGCGTTGCGCTGCCAGTTCCGTCGCCATCGCTTCGATGCCGATCTGCGCGTCCAGCATCTCGGTCTCGGACACCCCGATCAGCTTGAGTTGCACCGCCAGCGCATCGGCGAAGTGTTCGGCATTGCCCTGGGCGATCACGGCGCCACCCTTGGCGCCCTGGCGGATCGTGATGATGCCAACCGCCGCCAGCGAACGCAGCGCGTCGCGCGCCGCCATGCGCGAGACGCCAAAACGCGCCGCCACCGAAGCCTCCGTTCCCAGGAAGTCGCCTGGCTTGAGCTGGCCGGCGAACAGGGCCTTGCGCACCTGGCTCACGATGCGCCAGGACAAGGTATCGGCCTGGACCGGCTCCCACACGGGCGAGCCGGCCGACTCCGGCGCTGGTTCCCAGGGGGTGTTGTTCGGCTCCAGAGGCATCGATAGATATTATGTTATTAGATTAACGAGCGCAACCGCACATCCCCTCTCAGGCATATGCTGCGACGCAACAGGAATTTGATGCGAGACAAGGTCGCAATTGGTATTAATATGATATTTTTATGATTCCGCCTATCGCCCACACCGAGCTGCGCGCGTTTGCCGCCGGCTTGCTGTTGACCGCTGGCAGCCTGCCGGCCGAAGCCCTGGTGGTGTCCGACCATCTGGTCGACGCCAACCTGGCCGGCCACGACAGCCACGGTCTGGGCATGTTGCCGCTGTACCTGGACAGCGTGCGCCGGGGCAAGTTGTTCGTCAACGTGTCTCCGCGCCGCGTCAACGACTTTGCTGCAATCCAGGTTTTTGAAGGAGACCGCGGCTTCGGGCATCCGGCAGCGCGCGTGGTGCTCGACGCCGCCATGCAGCGCGCCAGTGAATACGGTGTCGGCCTGGTGGCGTTGCGCAATTCCGGTCACCTCGGGCGGCTGGGCGCGCACGGCGAATACGCGGCGGCGGCAGGGTATGCCGCACTCCTTCTTGTGAATGCGACCGGGCGGCCCCCCTCGGTGGCCCCGCACGGCGGCAGCGTGGCACGCCTGTCCAGCAATCCGTTCTGCCTGGCGTTTCCCGCGCTGGAAGGTGTGGCGCCCGTGGTGCTGGATGCCGCAACTGCCGGCATGGCGATTGGCAAGGCGCGCGTGGCGCGCGCCAGCGGCCAGCCGCTGCCCCCCGGCCTGTTGCTCGACGACAAGGGCCAGCCCACCACCGATCCGCGTTTTGCGCTGGGCGACCCGCAGGGCGCCCTGTTGCCCTTCGGGTCGCACAAGGGTTCCGGCCTGGGCCTTTTCTGCGAGCTGTTCGCCGGTGCGCTGTGCGGCGCCGAGACAGCGCAACCGGGCAATGGCAACCAGCAGCGCATGGGCGCGACAAACAACCTGCTGGCCATCGTGATCGCTCCCCAGCGCCTGGGCGATACCGGCGGCGCCTTCGTGGAAGCGCGCGCCATGCTGGACTACTTTCGCAGTGCCGCGCCGATGGATCCGGCGCACCCCGTCCTGCTGCCGGGCGAAATCGAGGCACGCACCCGCGCGCAGCGGATGGCAGACGGCATCCGCATCGACGCCGCGACCTGGAAACAGCTGTCGCGACTGGCGCTGGACGCCGGCATCACCCCTCCCTACACCGAAACAGCCACCACCTGAAGCCCTGGCCCCACGACCATGAAACCAGCCAACCCCCACCTGGATGCCAACGCGCCGGCCCCGGCCGCCCACCTCGATCGCAAGGTCGTGCCCTCGATCCTGTTCACCTCGGGCGAGCGCGACCCGACTGCCCGGTTCCAGCGGCCGGCGGCATGGAGCGAGCCCGGTGCCCCTACGCTCTACATGATGGGCGACGATCCGCGTCTGTCGAAGATGCCCGAGCGCCCGACGCTGTTCGATTTCTTCCGCCAGCGTTTCGCCGCCCACACCGTCACGCACCTGTTGCAAAGTGCCAGCCATGCACGGCGCAGCGGGCAAGACGAGAAGGTGGTACTGGCCTGCCTGCTGCACGACATCGCGGTGGCCGGCTTCATCCGTGGCGACCACGGCTATTTCGGCGCCCAACTGGTGGATCCGTATGTGGACGAAGAAGTCAGCTGGGCGATCCGCTACCACCAGGCGTTGCGCTTTTTTCCCGACGAGGCTGTGGGATACGCCTATCCGAAGAACTACCGCGACTGGTTCGGCGCCGACTACCAGCCCGACCCCTATATTGAAGCGGCGCACCGCGAAGCGCGCAGCCACCGCTGGTACATGACGAGTCGCCTGATCACGCTCAACGACATCTACGCAACCGGCCCGGACACCAGCGCGCAGCTGGAGGACTTCGCCGACCTGGTGGGCCGTCACTTCCGCCAGCCCGCGGAGGGGCTGGGCTTCGACGGCAGCCCCTGCGCCCACATGTGGCGCACGATGATCTGGCCGACCCGCTTCCTTTAGGCCCGTCAACGCCATGTTGAATGCCGAACGCAACCACACCCTGACCCGCGTCGGGCCGGGCACGCCCATGGGCAACCTGCTGCGCCGTTACTGGATGCCGGTGGCGGGGGTCGCCGAGTTCGACCAGCAGGCCATCAAGCCGTTGCGGCTGATGGGCGAGGACCTGGTGCTGTACAAGGACCTGGAAGGCCACTACGGCCTGGTGGACCGGCGTTGCCCGCACCGCCGCGCTGACCTCGCCTACGGTTTTGTCGAAGCCTGCGGCCTTCGCTGCAACTACCACGGCTGGATGTTCAACAACGCGGGCCAGTGCATCGCGCAGCCGTTCGAAGACACCGCCAATCCCAAGGCCGACTACAAAAGCTCGATCCGCATCAAGTCCTACCCGGTGTTTTGCAAGGCCGGTATGGTCTGGGCCTACATGGGACCGTTGCCGGCGCCCGAACTGCCCGACTGGGAACCTTTTTCGTGGAGCAACGGCTTTGCCCAGGTGGTGATTTCGGAGCTGCCCTGCAACTGGCTCCAGTGCCAGGAGAACTCGATTGACCCGGTGCACTTCGAATGGATGCACTCCAACTGGAAACTGCGCCTGGGCGGCGCCACCGGCCCCTACGCGGCGACCCACCTCAAGGTGGCGTTCGACGAGTTCGATTACGGCCTGATCTACAAACGTGTGCGCCAGGACACCACCGAGGCCGACGCGATGTGGACGGTGGGCCGCGTCTGCCTGTGGCCGAACGCGTTCTTCCTGGGCGACCACTTCGAGTGGCGCATGCCGGTGGACGACGAAAACACCTTGTCCATCACCTGGGCCTTCACCCGCGTACCGCGCGAATCCGAGCCGTATGTGCAGACCCACATCCCGGCCTGGCACGGCCCGATCACCGACGCAGCCAGCGGGCGCTGGATCACCAGCCATGTGATGAACCAGGATTTTGTCGCCTGGGTCGGGCAGGGACGCATCGCCGATCGCTCCGAAGAACATCTGGGCACCAGCGACGGAGGCATCGTGCTGCTGCGCAAGCGCCTGTTCGAAGACCTCAAGGCGATCGAGGCCGGGCGCGATCCGCGCGGGTTGATCCGGGACCCGGCGCGCAACCAGCGCGTCAGCCTGCCGATTGCCGCGCGCAAGCTGCTCGTCGAGGGCATGACGCGCGACCAGTTCGCGGCGCATCCGGTGTTCAAGAGCCAATTGAGCGACTACATTTTTCAGGCCGGCCAACCGAGCGCGGTGCGCCGTGCCTTTGAAGACGCGATGGGCCTGGAGCCCGGTACCAACCACTTCCTCACAGCCTGAACCAGAAGCAGCAGCACAAGACAAAACCAGGAGACCCGGATGATCATCGACTGCCATGGCCACGTGAGTGCGCCCGCCGAACTTTTTGCCTACAAGGCCAGCATCCTGTCGCACCGCGGCGCGCATGGGCGCGGCGCCGTGACCGTGACCGACGACGAGATCCGCGCCGCGGCGAACAAGAAGGAGATGGCGCCGGTCGGCCATCTGGACATGCTCAAGCGCAACGGCACCGACATGCAGCTGATCTCGCCACGCCCGTTCCAGATGATGCACAACGCCAAGCCGGCGCGTGTGGTGCACTGGTTCACCGAGGAGACGAACAACATCATCCATCGCCAGACCCAGCTGTTTGCCGGCCTGTTCTTCGGCATCTGCGGCCTGCCGCAGGTGTCGGGCGATCCGATCGAAGGCGTTTTGCCGGAGCTCACGCGCTGCATCAAGGAACTCGGCTTCAACGGCTGCCTGCTCAACCCGGACCCGTACGAGAACAGCGGCCAGGAGGCGCCCGGGCTGGGCGACCGCTACTGGTACCCGCTATACGAGAAGCTGTGCGAGCTCGACGTGCCCGCGCACATCCACGCCACCGGTTCGCACTCGGAGCGCACGCCTTACACCGTGCACTTCATCAACGAAGAAACCATCGCCGTCTACAACCTGGTGAATTCCGACGTGTTCAAGGATTTCCCCACGCTGAAGATCGTCTGCTCGCACGGCGGCGGCGCCGTGCCCTACCAGGTCGGGCGCTTCCAGTCGAGTTCCATGCGCAAGCCGGGCGGGCAGCGCTTCCTGGACGGCATGAAGAATATGTACTACGACACCGTGTTGTATTCGGAGGGCGGCCTGAAGCTGCTGATCGACCTGGTGGGCCCGGAGCGTTGCCTGTTCGGCGCCGAATGCCCGGGTGTCGGTTCCGCCGTGAACCCGGACACCGGCACCACCTTCGACAATATCCGGCCCATCATCGAATCCTTCGACTGGCTCAGCGCAGCGCAGAAGAAGATGATTTTTGAAGACAACGCGCGCCGCCTGTTCAGACTGCCTGCATAAGCCACACCATCATGGACCAGAACACCGCCGACCTGCTGACCCATACCAACGCCGCTACGGCGATGGGTGATCTGATGCGCCGCTACTGGGTGCCCGTCCTCGGCTCGGCTGAAATCGCCGCGCCCGACGGCCCCCAGGTGCGGGTGCAGATACTCGGTGAAAAGTTGCTGGCCTTTCGCGACACCGAAGGGCGACCGGGCCTGATCGACGAGTTCTGCACGCACCGCGGCGTGTCGCTTTTTTTCGGCCGCAACGAAGAGTGCGGCATCCGCTGCGCCTACCACGGCCTCAAGTTCAACCGCAACGGCGACTGCGTGGACGTGCCGAGCGCGCCGCAGGTGGCCGCACGCATGCGCATCAAGGCGTATCCGTGCATTGAGCGCGGCGGCATCGTCTGGGCCTACATGGGAGCGAGCGGCACCGCGCCGGCGCCGCCGGGCCTGGAGTGGTGCAACCTGCCGGCCAGCCATGTCTATGTGTCGCGCCGACTGCAGCAATGCAACTACCTGCAGGCCATGGAAGGCGGCATCGACACCGCCCATGTTTCCTACGTGCACCGCTACCAGGTCGACCAGGACCCGATGCACCAGGGCGTGAAGGCGCTGGACTACATCAAGGCGGACGGCAATGTGGTGTTCGACATCGAGAAGAACCCCTTTGGCCTGACGCTGTACGGACGGCGCAACGGCGAGCCGGACAGCTACTACTGGCGCATCACGCAGTGGATTTTTCCCTGGTTCACGCTGATACCGCCGTTTGGCGAACACGCGCTGGGCGGCCATGTCTGGGTGCCGCAGGACGACGAAAACTGCTGGGCCTGGAGCATCAACTACCACCCCGGCAAGCCCCTCACCGATGAAGAGCGCGCCCTGATGGACGCCGGCCACGGCATCCACGTGGAATACGAACAGGGTGAGCAGGCAATCGCCTGGCGCCCCAAACGCAACCGCGACAACGACTACCTGATCGACCGCCAGGCACAGAAGGACAAACGCGCCTATAGCGGCGTGTTCGGCATCTCCGAGCAGGACGCGTCGCTGCAGGAAAGCATGGGGGCCATCCAGGACCGCACACGCGAACTGCTACTGCCGACGGACAAGGGGATCGTGATGGCGCGCAGCATGCTGGCGGATGCGGCGACGGCATTGCGAGAGAAAGGAATCGATCCGCCGGCGCTGGATGCGACGGCACAGATGGTAAGGGCGGCGGGGGTATTGTTGCCGCAGGATGCGGATCCGAAGCCGTGGGCGCGGGACAAGATTCAGGATGTGGCTGGGAAGCCGGTGTATTCGTTGTAGCCCGGCCCCATGCTCCACTACGCGTGCCCTTCCTTGCGTCCGAGCCCTTCAGCGATGAAAGCCAGAACCAGCGTATTGAGCGAAACGCCCTCTGCCTTTGCCCTGGACGTCAGCCTGGCATGAACGGTTCGAGGCACGCGAGCTACAAACTTGCCAGACGCAACGCCACCGCCATTGGGAGCGGGAACCGGCAGCTCCTTGGACTTCAGCGCGGCAATAGTGGACTTCAGCGCGTCCCTGCCGTTTTCGAGCGCCGCTTCAATAGTGTCCCCGTCTGAAAAACAATCGGAAAAGTCAGGGTACGAAATCAGGAAACCTCCGCCCTCCTCCGCGGAAAGCGGGCGAACCTCAAAGGGATAGTCCATACGCTTGGCCATGGTCATGCTCTTTCAACGAGTTCGAGGAACTTCTTGACATAGATCGGCTTGATCGGGCGACGTGCCGACACTGGCAGTGTCTTTCCGTCTGCGCGCACAAACACGCAATGGCTTGTTCCTTCATGCCGCCAATCGAGTCCATGCTGGCGTGCCACCGTTTGAAGCTGTGCGAGCGTCCAATCGCGCGGATTGGTGCGCATCGCTTGCAGTAGCTTTGCAGCGGTGTTCACCGGGCAATGATACTACCTACAACATCACGCAGCAAGGAAGAAACTGCTGCTGCCGACCGACAAGGGCATCGTGATGGGGCGCAGCATATTGGCGGATGCGGCGAGCGCCTTGCGCCAGTGTGTGGAGCCTCCGGCGCTGGCCGCCACAGCGCAAATGGTGCGCGCCGCTGGTGTGCTGTTGCCACGCGACCAGGATCCCAAGCCGTGGGCGAAGGACAAGATAGAGGATGTCCTGGGTAAACCGGTGTACTCAATATAGGCGCTATCACACGAGCAATATTTACGTGTAATATTATTCGTGTAAATTGAACACGAAGAATCGCCATGGCGAAAAACATCACTTTTGCCGCCGATGAAGCCTTGATTGAAGAAGCGCGCGCAGCCGCCAGGGCAGAAAACACCACGCTCAATGAGCAGTTCCGCCTGTGGTTGGAGCAATACGCGCGCACGCGGCGGGCGGCGAGAGCCATGCAGACCGTTGCCGAATTGCAAAAGAAATACAGCACGGGCGGACGCAAGTTCACGCGTGAGGAAATGAATGAGCAGCGCTGATTTCCTCGACAGCAACGTCCTTGTTTATCTGTTTGACGCTACGGACGCCCGCCGCAAAGGAATTGCCGAGCAACTGGTGTCCCGAGCGCACCACGAGGGAACCGCCATCGTCAGTTTCCAGGTGGTGCAGGAAACCCTGAACGTGCTCACCCGCAAGCTCAAGCCCGCCATGACCCGGGAAGATGCGCGGATGGCGCTGCAAAATGTTCTCGCTCCGCTCTGGCGCGTGCAAGCCAGCCCGGCGCTCTATACCCGCGGGCTGGACCTGCAGGACCGCTACCAGTTCAGCTTCTACGACAGCCTGATAGTCGCCGCCGCGCTAGAGGCGGGCTGCGCCCGTCTGCTCAGCGAAGACCTGCAGCACGGCCAGCGCATAGAAGGGCTGACCATCAACAACCCATTTCTACCGTAGCCGAACGACGTCGTGCCACGGCCGCCGCGAACCCACGGGTTTGCGCGCGTCGGCCCATAATCAGCCCTCTCCCAACCAAGGATCCCCAACCATGATCAAGTTCTACTGGAACACCGCTCCCAACCCCGCCAAGGTCGCCCTCATGCTCGAGGAAACCGGCCTGCCCTACGAGATCACGCCTGTCGATACGCGCAAGGGCGAGCAGCACACTGCGGCTTTCAAGGCCATCAATCCGAATTCCAAGCTGCCGGCCATCGTGGATGGTGATGCGACGGTGTTCGACAGCAACGCCATCCTGCTGTACCTGGCCGAGAAGTCCGGCAAGTTCCTGCCACCCAACACACCGGCCGCACGCGGCCAGATGCTGTCCTGGCTGATGTTCATCGCCAGCGGCATCGGGCCCTACAGCGGGCAGTATGTGCACTTCAAGAACTTCGCGCCCGAGCCCAAGGAATACGCCGTCAACCGTTACGACTTCGAGGCCTGGCGCCACTGGAACATCATCAACGACCACCTTGCCACGAACCGCTACATGGTGGGCGACAGCTACACGCTGGTGGACATGGCCTTGTGGGGCTGGGCCCGCATCGTGACCTTCGTGCTGGGCGCAAACGTTTATGACAAGCTTCCCCATGTGAAGCGGCTGGTCGACGAAATCAACGCGCGGCCCGCGGCGCAGCGCGCCGAAGCCTTGAAAACCCGATACACCTTCAAGACCGAGATGGACGAAGAGGCGCGCCGCGCGATGTTCCCGCAGAACGAACGGCTTACGAAGACCGCCTGAGACGGCCGGCGCCTGTTCAGACGGGCGCGGCAGGCAGCCGCTGCAGCTGGCTCACCACCGATCGCATGATGATCC